>JAUZOM010000111.1 GCA_030706465.1 Bacteroidota bacterium
AACCTAAAACAGATGGTATCCGGAAGCAGTATGAAAGCCGGGGAAAGAGTGTAAAAAGCGGAACCGGGTGACCGGGTAGATTTTTTGTTTGGATAGATCCTAACCCGGGCAAGCCCGGACCAAGAAAGGCAGAACGCAACCGGCGTTAATGCAAAAAAAGAGAGGCTAAACAGGTTGCATAGCCTCTCAGAAGAGTATTGTCGAATCGAACAGGGAACGTTTACCGAATAATCAGGTCGTAGGGTAACCGGGCCTGGATGCCATTCAGGGTTTCCAGATTCTTCACCTGTTGGAATAAATTATACTGATCGCCCAATTGCGATTTCATAAACCGGGTTTCTATATCCTTGCTGAAGTTCTTCATAAACTTGGTGGTAAAATCTTCTTTCTCGGGATATTCACTGATATTATAGTTTGCCAGTTTTGCCTTTTCTACAGCCAACCGGATGGCATCATTCAGCCCGCCGATCCGATCGACCAATCCAAGCTTCAACGCATCTTCCCCGGTCCAGACACGTCCTTCGGCAATTGCCTTGATTTGTTCAACCTTCATTTTACGGCCTTCGGCACAACGCTTTACAAATAATTCATACCCGCGGTTCACATAGTTTTGCATCAGGTCACGCTCCTCAGGGGTAAACTTACGGGTTACGGATATAGCATCACTCATTTTATTGGTTTTTACCCCGTCGTAGGAGATGCCCAGCTTTTCGTTCAGTCCGCTGATGTTGGGTATAACACCGAAAATTCCGATCGATCCGGTGATGGTATTGGGTTGCGCAACAATCTTATCCGCCATGCAGGCAATGTAATATCCTCCGGAAGCAGCATAATCGCCCATGGACACAACAACCGGCTTTTTGGCTTTGAGCAGCTTCAGGGCATGGCATATCTGCTCGGAGCCGTAGGCACTTCCACCCGGGGAACTGATACGGAATACCACTGCTTTTATCTGTGTGTCTTTGGCTACATCGTTAATGGTTTTTACCAGGTCTTTTGACACAATACCCTCGCCATCAGCATCGGTAATCTCGCCGACGGCATAAATAACGGCTACTTTGTTTTTATCAAACTTAGCGGTATCGGCTACCCGCGTCATTGCCGAATGTTTTACAAAAACAAGATTCTCCCCCTTTTTCAGTTTCTTGTCACACTGTTTCAGGATGCTGTCCACCTGTTCGATGTAAACCAACGAATCGACCAGGGCGTATTGCTTCGTCTTCTCGGTAGGCTGGAACATCATCATTTCATCGGCATATTGATTGAGTTTCTCGAACGGAATCTTGCGCGATGCCGAAATATCTTTCAGCATGGTATTCCAGATTGAATTGATATAGACATTCACCTGCAGGCGGTTGGCATCACTCATTTTGGTATTGATAAGCGGCTCAATGGCGGACTTAAAGGTTCCTACCCGTACGATTTGCATTTCAATCCCCAATTTATCCAATGTCTTTTTGAAAAACGGGGTTTGAGCCGACAGCCCTTTCAGTTCGAGCATTCCCTGCGGATTCAGCAAAACCTTATCGGCCACCGATACCAGGTAATACATGCGTTGCGAATAATTATCGGCATAGGCCACGATAAACTTTCCGGTTTTCTTAAAGTCGATAAGCGCATTCCGGATTTCCTTAATGGACGCAATACCACCCGCCAGCGAACCTCCCTTGAGGTAAATACCCACGATATTGGGATCATTTTTAGCTTTAACAATATTGGACAACACATCGTCCAGCCCGATTGTATTGTCGGATGTTTTCCCTACCATTTGGGCAAAAGCGCCTGATAACGGGTCATCCTTGGAGCGGTCGATCAAGGTGCCCTCCAGGTTCAACTGATATACTGAGTTTGGCTTTAACACGGTGGCCGATTCGTTGGATCCGGCTATGGCGCCAATGACAGCAAAGGAGATCAGCACAAAGAGCAACGTAGCAATAATAATCCCTACAATGGTAGCCAGGGTGTATTTTAAGAACTGTTTCATAAACGAGCGGTTGAAGGATTGTAAATTAAATTAATTTTAAGATGCAAAGGAAAACATTCTTTTTTGAATCACAAAACAATCCATCTGTTTTGTGATAAAGTGCGACCGGTAAACCGGTCTGTCCCGGAGAAGTCAAAAAGGGTTCATTGGTAAACCGGGGAAAAACACCCCGCGGTCCGATGAAGGACCTGCGCGTTGGGGTCTTTTAAAAAAAAAGGAAGCAGCTAACTGCTTCCCTTATAACCCACAGGCAATGTGAAATGTTTATTTAATTTCAATCATGCGCGATGGTTTGGGTTTGGATTCTTCCCTCTTAGGAATACTGATCCGCAGAATCCCGCTTTCGTAATTTGCATCAATACGGTCCCCATCGGCACTGTCAGGCAATGTAAACGACCGGGTAAACGACTGGTAACTGAACTCCCGTTTCGTGAAGTGTTCATTCTCTTTTGTTTCATCCTCCAGTGTTTTCTCAGACGAAATGGTCAGTACATCATGATTCAATTCCAATTTGAAATCGCCCTTATCGAAGCCGGGTGCGGCCACTTCTACTTTAAATTCATCGGGATTTTCCTTGATATTTACCGATGGCAATGTGGTGTTGGTGCTTGAAAAATTGCGGTTTGACCAATCGAATAAATCGCCTTCAAAAAAACGGTCAAACATAGAAGGAAGCTGATTTGAAAATCGAACAAGTGACATAGTTTAATCCTCCATAATTTAAGTTATACATACATTTTAACTAGTTGTAAGAACCCTTGCAAATAAGATACCAGAAGGTAAAAAATGACATTATAGCACTTATTATCAACCTGTTAATGACAATTAGACAGGACTTATTTTCTTTATCCCAGGGATGATTCAGGTTTAGTTTTCAAAAAAAACTAGTATTCAGCAGCATAGATTCCCGGCCAACGCATCAACCGCTCTCAGGCCCAACTGAAAAAATGTCATTATTTTCTTAAATTTCAGATTAAAATTGAATAGGGAAAAACAGGTTCAAAAAACTATTCGTACATTTGATTGGTTATATGCTTATGTTTACAGTCTCTAAACCTAACCTTATATGAATAAAAAAAGTCTATTCATAGTACTGCTCCTTGTCCTGTTGGGACAAGGAGCAGTACTGCGTGTTTTTGCTGTAAGAGCCTATCCTTATCCCATTACGGTTACCCAACCGGATGGTACATCGCTAACCATTCTACTCCAAGGAGATGAATTCCAGCATTATCAAACAACGGAAGACGGCTATTTGTTGAAAGCAAATGCAAGAGGGTTTCTAACTTATGCTACGGTCAATGTAGCCGGAGAAACCGTAGGAAGTGCCTTCTCCGCCCATAACATACCGGGACGAACCGCCCGTGAAATTCAGTTCCTGAAGTCAATAGATCAACCGGCTGTCATCCGGCTGCTGCAACGTGCACCGCTCAAAAGCAAGGCATTTCAGGCTCCGGGTGTTGTCCAGCGGGTATTCCAGACCATCGGTTCTCCCAAATCATTGGTCATACTGGCGAATTTTCAGGATGTGAGTTTTGTGACCCCGAACCCGCAGACAGCATTTACGAATTTACTTAATCAGGCCGGCTACAGCACAAACGGAGGTACCGGGTCGGCCAGGGATTACTTTATGGCAAGCAGTTACGGAAAATTCGCACCCAACTTTGATGTAGTCGGACCGGTTACCTTGCCCCATGCGATGGCATACTACGGTACAAATGTAGGCGGCCCTGATGGGAACGACTCGCTTCCTGTCCAAATGGTGATTGATGCCTGCGTCGAAGCAAACCGGGCCGGGTTGGATTTTACCCCTTACGATACGGATAATGATGGCATAATTGATAATGTATTTATCTATTATGCCGGATACAACGAAGCGGAAGGCGGCCCTTCCTATAGTATCTGGCCTCATCGCTGGGGCGTTTATCCACAGGAGCTATTCCCGTCCGGTTATAATTATACCGGAACGCTGGAGTCAGTTACCTTTAATGGGAAACGCTTGCTGGATTATGCCTGCACCTCCGAACTGCGCGGAAATTCCGGAAGTACAATGTGTGGCATTGGTACTTTTAGCCATGAATTCGGGCATGTGCTGGGACTCCCCGATTATTACGACACTTCCGGGAAACAGGGCCATACACTGGATTCCTGGGACATTATGTCTTCCGGAAACTATAATAACCAGGGAAGAACTCCACCGACTTACTCGGTCTATGACCGGTTCTTCCTAGGCTATCTGGTGCCGGAGCCTGAGAGTTCCACAGCCAACCTAACCTTAAATCCCATTTACCAAGGGACAACTCCCCCGGCAAGCACAGCGAACCAAGCATTCCTGCTTTCGGCAACGACCCATAACCTGAATGGATCCAACCCAAGCCCGGCAGAGTTCTTCCTGTTGGAATATCGTAAAAAAACGGGCTGGGACACCTATCTACCTGCCGAAGGAATGTGTATCTGGCATATTGACTATAAACAATCGGCCTGGGACAATAATAATCCGAATAACTACACCGGGACAACGCAAACATTAGCCAGCCATATGCGTGTCTATCTGGTGCCTCCTACCGGAGTCGGTACAACACCGCCCAAAAGTGCTTTTACTTCCGGATCGTTTACTCCAACCCTCTGGGCAGGAACGGACATAAACAGGGCATTCAGCAATATTACGACAACGGCTAACGCGATCACCTTTAATTTTATGCCGCCCAAAGTGAATACTAACGGGACCTTTACCGGCTTTTCCACAACTTTGGGGACTGTTTCTGCTTCGCAAAGCATCACCGTTTTAGCAGGAAATTTAACCGGTAATTTGAATCTGAGTCTACAGCACGGTATTCATTTTGATGTAAAGCTTTCGACTGATGCTTCCTGGAGTAAAAGCCTGAGTGTCGCTCCAATAGCCGGCAATGTTAATGCTACTGTTTTTGTGCGGTATAATCCTACCATGACCGGCACTCAAACAGATTCGCTTATCATCTCAAATACGGGACTAGCAACTACCGGTTTCAATTTATATGGTTCCGCTACCCTTGGCCCGAATTCACCTGTTATATACGTCGGTAAGATAGATAATACCCTCCAATTCCAGGTTACGAAATTAAATGTCCCTAACACCAAACATATCAACATTCAAACAACCGATTTGACAGGCGATTTAAGCCTGGCGGTGACAGGTCCCAATGCTGCCCTGTTTAGTGTATTACCTGGTACTGTTACAAAGGATGCTGCGAATGGAGCCGGCGGTTTTTCTATAATTATAACTTACACGCCTACGGAAACCGGAAGCCATACGGCAACCCTCACCATCTCCGGTGGCGGACTAACTCCGGCAAAAGTGGTTAACCTGACCGGAACCGGTATATAAAAGACTCTGCTTTTCGAGGATATAAAAAGAGGCTGCTTCTTTCCGAAACAGCCTCTTTTATGTTGGATTAATTGTCACGCAAAGCAAATAATCATTATCTTTTCTGCTAATTCATGACTCAAGATTATGCCAGACCAACGAATAATTCGCCTTCAACTTCATTAAATTTTATCTTTCCTTCCCGGGCTAACCAGCCAAGGGCTAAGTTCAGTTCCTTTTCGGTAAGCTTGGTAGCTTTCTTTACGGCTTTTACATTCAATTCGCCGGCTTCCAGTGCCGTCCATACAGAACCGGCATTTTTTCCAATTTTCTCTGATAACATAATAATTTAGTTTATAGAGTTGTGTTATGTAAACATATCGGCACAAAAATACAAATAATATGTTATAAAACATATAGCCGGGCCGTTTTTTCTCTAAAACAGAAAATCATCTTAGCCGGTGTACATTTCGTCGATCAGTGCTTTGTATTTCTGCATAATGACTGTCCGGCGGACTTTCAAGGTATTGGTCAATTCGCCGGCTTCAATAGTAAAACTTTTGGGGATCAACGTAAACCGTTTAATCAATTCATAATTGGCCATTCCTTTCTGCTGAGCGGCAATCCGGGTTTGGATAAATTCAAGTATGGCAGGCGATTTAAGCAACTCATCTGTCTTTTCGTATGGGATCTTATTCTTTTGTGCGTATTCTTCCAGAGCTGGAATGTTAGGGGCAATAATGGCAGTAACATAGTTTCGCTCATCGCCAATGACAGCCACTTGTTCAATATATTTATCCAGGCCCAGCCTTGTTTCAATCTCCTGGGGGGCAATGTATTTCCCGTTTGACGTTTTGAATAAATCTTTAATACGATCTGTCAAAATAATACTGTTTGCTTTAATGTACCCGGCATCTCCTGTCTTAAACCACCCGTCTTCCGTAAAGGCAAGCTTATTGGCTGCCGGGTTATTGTAGTATCCGGGAAAAATGGTTTTCCCCTTGAGTAAAATTTCACTGTCATCTCCAATTTTCACCTTAACATCAGGCATAATGGACCCGACCGTGCCGATCTCATAGCCCGTGTATTCGTAACAGGTCACGGTTGCGGTACTCTCAGTCAACCCATAGCCATAAACAAGAGGAACACCGATACTCCTGAAAAACAGGGAAATTTCATCTGAAAGCCTGGCTCCGGCAACCGGTAACATTTGGACATTCTCAATTCCCAACGTTTGCTTGACTTTCGAGAAAATCAGCTTATCGGCAATAAGGTATTTAAGCCGCAACATAGCACCGGGTTGTTTCCCAACACGCAAATGATCAACGTTATAATTCTTCCCGATCGCAATGGCCCAGGTGACAACTCCCAGCATGAAAGGCGAGAATTTGGATAAATTTTCCTTCACGCCTACATACACTTTCTCCCAAAAACGCGGAACCGCACACATAAGGGTGGGCCGTACATCCCGAATGGTTTGTTGTATCTCTATGGGACGCTGATTGATATAAATAGTAGCTCCCTTGAAGATACAAAAATAGCACCAGGTCCGTTCAAAAACATGAGAAAGAGGAAGAAATGCGATGGTGGTATCCTTGTCGGTGATGCTGGTTAACCGTATGACATGAATTCGTATAGCTTCATTGAAACAAGAATGAGGCATCATGACCCCTTTGGGATTCCCCGTTGTTCCGGAAGTATACAATATACACGCTAAATCATCTTCGGTAGCCTCATTCTGACGATGTTGTACCTCAAAATGTTTGGTTGACTTTTCACCCAATGCAAAGAAATCATCATAATACATGGCATGGTTTGAGTCGGCCAATACAACATCCTTATCGAATACGATAATCTCTTTTAAAAACTTAGAATTCCGTTGCACTTCCAAAGCAACATTATACTGTTGTTGGTCACCAACAAACATAATTTCAATTTCAGCATCATTCACAATAAACTCTACCTGGGGAGCTGTCGAAGTAGCGTATAAAGGTACCATGATGGCACGATTGGCAAAAAGGGCAAAATCAACAATCAGATTCTCGGCTTTATTTTGTGAGAACTGCGCTACACGCTGTTGTTCAGTCACCCCCAGTTCGACAAGAGCCTTCGCAATGGTTAAAACCCGGCTGGCAAAGGAAGCCCATGAAATCGTACTCCATTCGTCGCCTGGTTTCTCGCGATGGCACATCACTACTTTATCACCATATTTTTTTGCCTGGGCAAATATCAATTGAGAAAAATGAAGGTTTTCCATGTAGCCACTTATTGTTAAGTTGATAATAATTAACTTTTACAAAGATAGGAATAAAACAGAAAAAGACTGCACGATTTCTATGTAAATGTGCAATCAATTCCTCTTAATGTTTAATTCAGAATGAATTAAACATCTTTTTCTTGTAAATTGTTCTCGGGAGGAATG
The DNA here is from genome assembly GCA_030706465.1 of Bacteroidota bacterium. GTDB lineage: Bacteria > Bacteroidota > Bacteroidia > Bacteroidales > Paludibacteraceae > Paludibacter. The sequence continues at coordinate 7,747 of JAUZOM010000111.1, forward strand.
ATTATTTCGGTTGATTCCTGCTTAAGTTCTTTTAGAAAACCAGGATCCGATTGTATCTGATGATAGGCAATCTGAGAAACCAGTTGCTGTGATTCTTTTTTGCTGGCACCGGATGCTTCACAAATGGTTTTGCCCTGAATGATGAGTCGGGTGGTAAATACATGCTTATTGGCCTTGCCTAAAACATCATCCACCAGGACAAATTCAGGTTCCATGCGGTTCTTCTGGCACCATTCAATCAGTTTGGATTTAAAATTCACCTCGTTCTCCGCAATCACGTCCAGGTCAATAAAAGTCCGTATCAAACGCTGCTCTACAAATTTTTTGCATTGTTTGTACCCATAATCCAGGTAAATAGCCCCCATTAATGCTTCAAGGGCATTTCCATAGATATTATTGTTGTTATGGGTATTAACGTACCGGGTAACTTTAACCAGTTTATCCAGCCCAATCTCCAATGCCAGTTGATTTAGCGAATCGCGTTTTACGATTTTTGATCTTGTGTTAGTCAGGAATCCTTCACGTTGGTCTTCGTAACGACGGTAAAGGATGTCGGTGACAACAGAATTAAGTACGGCATCACCCAGGAATTCAAGGCGTTCATTACTTAAATTATGGCCGTCTTCAGTCAGGATGGATACCGATTTATGCCGGACGGCCAATTGGTAGTAATCAATCTTATCGGGATAAAATCCCAACACGTTGTAGAATAAAAAATAAGGCTCTTTTCGAGCATTCGAAAGGAGCCTTATTTTTCGTAGGATATCTTTAATCAAAACTTATTTTGAATATTTTTTCATGATAACACTGGCATTATGTCCTCCAAACCCAAAGGTGTTGGACAAGGCAGCGTTAACAGTTCTCTTTTGAGCCTTATTAAAGGTGAAGTTAAGATTGTAATCAATGTCCGGATCTTCATCACCTTCCGTAAAATTAATGGTTGGCGGAACGATATCGTTTACAATCGACAATACCGAAATAATCGCTTCAACAGATCCGGCGGCTCCTAACATGTGACCGGTCATGGATTTCGTTGAGCTGATATTGAGTTTGTAAGCTTGTTCGCCAAACACTTCCTTGATTGCTTTCGATTCAGAAATATCTCCAACCGGGGTTGATGTTCCGTGGACATTGATATAATCAATATCTTCGGGATTTAATCCGGCATCTTTCAAGGCACGTTTCATAACCAATATAGCGCCCAGGCCTTCGGGGTGTGTAGCGGTCAGGTGATAAGCATCTGCCGACATGCCGCCTCCGACCACTTCGCAAAGGATATTGGCTCCACGGGCAATGGCATGATCCAGGTCTTCCAGGACAAGACATCCGGCTCCTTCACCCATCACAAAACCATCACGGCTTTTACTGAATGGACGCGAAGCACCTGCAGGGTCATCATTGCGGGTTGATAAAGCAGTAAGGGCATTAAACCCACCTACACCACCGGGTGTAATGGCAGCTTCGGCACCACCTGTTAAAATCATATTGGCTTTACCTAACCGGATATAATTAAATGCGTCGATGATAGCATTCGTTGAAGAGGCACACGCTGAAGCCGTTGAATAATTTGGTCCGCGAAAACCATACATGATAGAAATCTGACCTGCAGCAATATCCGAAATCATTTTTGGAATAAAAAACGGATTGAACTTTGGTCCTTGCTCCAAATTCGTATAATAGTACGCGATCTCCTGTTCGAAGGTCTGTATGCCTCCGATGCCGGCTGCAAAAATAACTCCTACTTCGTCTTTGTCTATTTTATCTAAATCAGCCCCACAGTTCTCTAATGCTTCTTTGGCAGCCGCAATGGCGTACTGAGCATAAATATCCAATTTGCGGGCTTCTTTCCGGTCGAAATACTTCAACGGATCAAAATCTTTGACCTCACAAGCAAATTTGGTTTTAAACTTAGAAGCATCGAAATGAGTAATAGGCCCGGCTCCACTGACTCCATGCTGGATATTCTCCCACATTTCGGGGATGGAAGATCCTACAGGAGTTATTGCACCCATACCTGTTACTACAACTCTTTTCAATTCCATAATAATTAATTCAGGAATAATATTATTTTTGTAACGCTTCGATGTGAGAGATAGCGTCGCCTACCGTAGCTATTTTTTCAGCTTGTTCGTCTGGAATAGAAATACCAAATTCTTTTTCGAATTCCATAATCAATTCTACAGTATCCAAGGAATCAGCACCTAGATCGTTCGTAAAACTAGCTGTTGGTGTTACATCTGCTTCTTCTACCCCTAATTTATCTACGATAATTGCTTTTACTTTAGCTTCTACTTCTGACATAATTTTTTGTTTTTAAGTTTATAAATAGAAATTGTTTTATAATTTTGCGGTGCAAAGGAAACAATTTTTCTCGACATAACCTCGGGTTTGAAGAAAAAAAAGTATAATTTTGCACAAATAGCGCGCAACTGTGCAATAATAAACCCCATTCCATGCCTTTAAAAATAGCTCTTCTTGCCTCCGGCTCCGGTTCAAACGCTGAAAACATAGTTAACTATTTTTCACACAATCCTGATTTTGATTTCCCCGTGATTATTTCCAACAAACCGGATGCTTTTGTTCACCAACGGGCAAAAAAACTTCAGATTGCTTCTTTTACCTTCTCCCGGGAAGAGTTTTCGGATGGTGCGAAGGTTCTGAACCTTCTGAAACAATATAACATCGATTGCATCGTTTTGGTCGGCTTCCTGCTCAAAATTCCACAAACTTTAATAAATGTCTTTCCCGGTAAAATCATAAACATCCATCCCGCCTTACTTCCAAAGCATGGTGGCAAAGGCATGTATGGCATGCGGGTTCATCAGGCCGTATGCGATGCAGGCGATACAGAATCGGGAATAACCATTCATTATGTAAACAGCAATTATGATGAAGGCAGCATTATCTTTCAGGCAAAGTGTCCTGTCTTGCCAACCGATACGCCGGATATGATTGCTGAAAAAGTACATGCATTGGAATATGAGCATTTCCCAAAGGTGATTGAAAAATTGTGGGGGGAAAAGATTTGATGTTTAAAAAGTTCCGCTCTTACTGCTTTGTGTTTTGTGTTATTCACGTCTAAACGTTTCTTTTACGGTTTGACGCGTTGATAAGAATCAGCCTATCCAATTTAATGTTTTAAACTATGGTTTCACAGGAGTTTAACCTCCATATAACAGGGGGATAAACTCCTGTTTGTTGTTTCATTCCTCTTTATAAGAAATTGCTTTGTTTTTCATATTGCTCGTTGTTGATAATTCGTTCCATCAATTCTTCAATGTCTGTTTCACATAGATCCATCAGGAAAGTGGCTCATTCAATGATGACTATATTCAACCCCTCCCATAAAGTAAATTCAGAAAGAAGCCTTTGTGTTTCCCTAAACAACTCTCACATGGTTTGACAGGAACTAAATCGTTTTTCCAATGTAAGGACAGTATGCGTTATCATGCTGCTTCTATTTGATAACCCTGTAAGATTTTTTTGATGCTGACAGGATTGTAATTTTCACTATAATTCAAAACCAGCCGATAACCTGACGATAGGCGCCACACCCGGTAGTCATTTTATAGTAATTCCACCCTGCTTGCAATGTATTTTCGATTCACGTTAAAACAGGGTGCCTGGCAGGTTCTTTGCCCCTGCCCGGGGCATGCCTTTCTCCTGCCTGGCTGTACGAAACCTCCTGCAAACCTACCGGGAGTGGCATTATATAATACATATATAATACATATACAATACATATTTAATACGTATACAACACTTATTTATAAAAGATATATATTATATATGTATTTCCTATGTGTTTGCAATCTATTTAATAACTTTTTCATTATGCCCGTCCCGGGAGGTTTGCAGGAGGTTTGCAGGAGGTTCACAGGAAGCAGACAGAGTGTATTGTTGCCGGTTTATGGCTTTATGGTGCGTCGGATAACAGGATAGCCTCCTATTTGATATTATCAAAAATCCACTTGTATCCAAAGTATAACTTCCCTCCAATATTTTTCGTACCTTTGCACTCCGAAAAATGTTGAACTATTGAAACGTCAACCTGTTTAATTCTAAATAATTTGTGTGTTTCAACAATTACACGATTCAACGATTTTACATTTCACAGTTCAACAATTATACGTTTCAACAATTAAACAACAAACAATATGGCTCTTCAATGTGGTATCGTTGGGTTACCCAATGTCGGTAAATCCACTTTATTCAACTGTCTTTCAAATGCAAAAGCACAGGCTGCTAACTTTCCGTTCTGTACAATAGAACCCAATGTCGGTGTGATCACCGTGCCCGACGAGCGGCTCAATAAATTAGCAGAATTAGTTCACCCCAAAAATATCGTTCCCACCACCGTGGAAATTGTTGACATTGCCGGCCTTGTGAAAGGAGCCAGCAAAGGAGAGGGATTGGGGAACAAGTTCTTAGCCAATATCCGGGAGACGGATGCCATCCTGCATATATTACGTTGTTTTGATGATGAGAATATTACACATGTCGACGGGACTATCAACCCGGTCCGTGATAAAGAAATTATTGACACCGAGTTGCAGCTAAAAGATCTCGAAACGGTCGAAAGCCGTATAACCAAGGTGCAAAAGCAGGCACAAACCGGTGGTGATAAACAGGCTAAAGCGATTTATGACATTTTATTACAGTATCGTACCGCTCTACAACAGGGCAAGTCGGCCCGAACCGTTGTGATAGACAAAGAATTGAAGAAACTGGTAAAAGACTTGTATCTGCTGACCGATAAACCGGTTATGTATATTTGTAATGTAGATGAGGCTTCTGCCAAAGACGGAAATGCTTATGTCGAAGCGGTCAGGAAATCCATTACCGATGAGAATGCAGAAATCTTAGTAGTAGCTGCTGCTATTGAAGCCGATATTGCCGAACTCGAAACTTATGAAGAGCGTCAAATGTTCCTCGAAGAAATTGGTTTGCAGGAATCAGGTGTATCCCGTCTGATCAGGGCGGCCTATCATTTACTGAACCTTCAAACCTACTTTACCGCCGGCGTGCAGGAAGTACGTGCCTGGACTTTTGGGAAAGGCTGGAAAGCACCTCAGTGTGCCGGGGTGATTCATACCGATTTCGAGAAAGGCTTTATTCGTGCAGAAGTAATTAAGTATCATGATTTTATTACCTTGGGATCGGAAATAGCTTGTAAGGAAGCCGGGAAAATGAATGTAGAAGGAAAAGAATATATTGTGCAGGATGGCGATATCATGCACTTCAGGTTTAATGTATAACCCCCAACCCCTAAAGGGGAGTTAAGATCGTTTTAACCAGGAAAAATCTTGATTCATAAATCGCTGTCTCATAATAAAGGTCTAATGCCCGAAGTTAATAACTAACGGCATTAGACCTTTATTCTTCCGGATACAATTTCTAAATAACAATCATGAGATATTGCAAGCTCCTCTTTAAGTCCCCTTTAGGGGATTTAGGGGTTACCCAAACATTTCAATATCTTCCTTTGTAATGCTTGCCCCGCCCAAAATAATCAACCGTTCCACCATATTGCGCAACTCCCGGATATTACCCGGCCACGGGCGGCTCTTCAACGATTCAATGGCTGAATCTTCAAATTTCTTTGGCTGAATGCCTTGTTCGATGCATATCAGTTCACAAAAGTGGGAAACCAACAGGGGAATATCTTCTTTGCGTTCTTCCAGGCTGGGAACGTGAATCGGGATGACGTTCAACCGATGGAATAAGTCCTCGCGGAAATTACCGTTTTCAATTTCTTTTTTCAGGTTCTTGTTGGTTGCTGCCAGCACCCGGACATTCACTTTTATGCTCTTGTCACTGCCAACCCGGGTCAGTTCATTCTCCTGCAAAACACGGAGGACTTTGGTTTGGGCAGAAAGGCTCATATCTCCTATTTCGTCCAAAAAGATGGTTCCTCCGTCAGCCTGCTCGAATTTTCCAATCCGTTGTTTGATCGCCGAAGTGAAAGCTCCTTTTTCATGACCGAATAATTCGCTTTCTATCAGTTCGGATGGTATGGCGGCACAGTTTACCTCTATATAAGGAGCATCGGACCGGTGGCTTTGTTCATAGAGCAGCCTGGCAACGACTTCTTTTCCGGTTCCGTTATCGCCCGTAATCAACACCCGGGCATCCGTTGGAGCAACCCGTTCAATCATCATCCGTACTTTCTCGATAGCAGGCGCGCTCCCTACCATTTGATGCTTTTTAGCTACTTTCTTTTTTAATGTCTTCGATTCGGCTACCAGGTTGTTCCGTTCCAATGCATTCCGTACTGTAACCAGTAACCGGTTCAGGTCAATCGGTTTCTCAATGAAATCGAAAGCCCCTTTTTTGATACACTCTACAGCCGTTTCTATATTTCCATGGCCGGAGATCATGATAACCGGAGCCTCAATTTCCTTTTCTTTCAGTTGAACCAACAATTCAATACCGTCCATCTCGGGCATTTTAATGTCCGAGAAAATCAGGTCGAAAACGTTGTTTTGAGCTGCTTCCAATCCCAGCATACCATTTTCGGCCAATACTACCTGATGCTTTTCAAACTCCAGGATATCTTTCAGCGTATTACGGATGCTGCGCTCATCATCAACTACTAATATCTTTGCCATTCTATACGAATTACACGAATTAAATACGAATTATACGAATTACGATTTGATCATTGACAAGGTTATTTTTGAACAGATATTTGTTAACCTTACTTATTCA
>JAUZOM010000112.1 GCA_030706465.1 Bacteroidota bacterium
ACTATTCAGGCTATCTACCTCCGGAGAACCTCCCGGGAAACTCCCGAAAAAGGACTTATAAAAAAGTTACTAAAAAGATTGGAAATACATAGACAATACATAGATAATATGTATTTATATAAATACGTTTTGAATAGGTATTAAATAGGTATTATATAAGGCCACTCCCAGGAGTTTCCCGGGAGGTTTTGCACAGCCTGGTAGGAGAAAGAGTCCCGGTGAAACAACGGGAGAACTGCGTAAGTAAACTCCTGCGAAACTTTAGTAATATCCTGTCGTGCGATCATTTTGCCCAAGCTTTAACCCTCTTCCACACCGGCGCCACAACATTCACCCGTTCCCGAAGCTGAGTACACCTTAGTTACGAATAAAGACCAACCAGGTCTTTTGGCTTCTTTGACACATTTTTTTCCCTTCATTTGCATATCCAACACAAATCAGTTACTTTTGCTAAAAAATCAGCGGGAAACAATTTTAAATTGTAAACGACTACATTGTAAGAAAATAACATGGCAGCATTTAAACGCATTTTATTGAAATTGAGCGGCGAATCGCTTATGGGCGAAAAAATGTACGGCATTGATGAAAAGCGGCTGGGTGAATACGCTTCACAGATTAAGGAAATTGTCGGGATGGGCGTGCAGGTTGGTATTGTCATTGGCGGAGGAAATATATTCCGCGGATTAAGCGGCACCTCCAAAGGCTTCGACCGTGTGCAAGGCGACCAAATGGGTATGCTGGCAACCGTTATCAACAGCCTGGCCCTAAACTCGGCCCTGCAGGCCTCAGGAGTTAAAGCCCGCGTACTGACTGCCATACGCATGGAACCGGTAGGCGAACTATACAGCAAACAAAAAGCCATCGAAGGATTGGAAAAAGGTGAAGTAATTATTATTTCGGCCGGTACAGGCAATCCTTTCTTTACCACCGATACGGCTTCCTCACTTCGAGCCATCGAGATTGAAGCAGATGTCATGCTAAAAGGAACCCGCGTGGATGGTATCTATACGGCTGACCCGGAGAAAGACAAATCGGCTGTAAAATTTGACGAAATTACCTACGACGAGATATACAACCGAAACCTGAAGGTGATGGACTTAACCGCCACCACCATGTGCAAGGAAAACAACATGCCGATTTATGTTTTCGATATGGATACTTTCGGTAATCTGAAGAAAGTAATGTCAGGCGAAAAAATCGGAACATTGGTTAGAAATTAATTGAAAATGTCCTGTCAAAAGCCGAATTGACGATAACCAATTAATAAATCAACCAGCGGAACAATGTAGCGTCCCGTTTACGGGATGAACCAACTAACACCAAAACTTCAAACTTAATATATTATGCAAGACATTAAACCAGTTCTTACACATGCCGAGGACAACATGGAAGCGACGGTACTGTTTCTGGACGAAGCGTTGGCCCATATCCGTGCAGGGAAAGCCAATGTTCGTATCCTGGATGGTGTAAAGGTGGAATATTACGGCTCACACGTGCCGGTTTCCAACGTCGCAACAATCACGACCCCCGATGCCAAAACCATCAGCATCCAACCCTATGAAAAGAGCCTGATTTCGATTATCGAAAAAGCAATTTTAGATTCGGATGTCGGCATTACTCCCATGAACAATGGAGAAACTATCCGCCTGGGGATTCCGCCCTTAACGGAGGATCGTCGCCGGCAACTTGCAAAACAATCGAAGGCAGAATGCGAAGAAGCAAAAATAAGTGTCCGCAATGCACGCAGGGACGCCATTGAGCATTTTAAGAAAATGATCAAGGAAGGCCTTCCGGAAGATGTAGAGAAGGATGCGGAAGCCAGCGTTCAGAAAATTCATGACAAGTATATTAAAAAGATTGACGACCTGTTTGCAACGAAAGAACGGGAAATCATGACCGTGTAATGATTTCATCATTCTGAATTGATCAAACTCTCAGTCATCCCATTCTGCATGAGATGACTGTTGCGTTTTTATACAGAGGTAAGGAGTGAGAGGTAAGATGCAAGGAGTAAGAATCAGGACTTATAATAACAGCAATTAATAATTCTCCTAAGGAGGTTCGGGCGTATTCATGAATGGGTTAGTCGTAAAAAATACAGGCAGTTGGTATCAGGTGAAAACGGATAGCGGCGAGTTGTTTGAATGCAAAATAAAGGGTCATTTCCGTTTGCAGGAAATTCGCAGCACAAACCCTATTGCCGTAGGCGACTATGTGGAGTTTGAGAAAAACGCAGACGGGACAGCCATGATACATGCAATATCCGACCGGAGAAATTATATCATACGCCGATCGTCCAACTTGTCCAAGCAATCGCAGATTTTAGCCGCTAATCTTGATTTGGTAGCCCTGATAGTCACCGTGAATTATCCGGAGACTTCAACCGTTTTTATTGACCGTTTCCTGGCAACAGCCGAAGCATACCGGGTACCGGCCTGTATCGTGTTCAATAAAATCGACCGGTATGCAGAGTCTGAAAAAGAATATCTGGAAGGATTGGAAAATCTTTATTTATCGCTGGATTACCCGGTTTTCAAAATTTCCGCCTTGCATTCGGAAAACATAGCAGGTTTAATTGCATTCTTGAGTGGAAAGACAACCTTATTTTCAGGAAATTCAGGAGTCGGAAAATCGACGTTGATAAATGCCATTGCCCCGCTCTCACTGGCCAGGACGGCAGAGATATCGTCCTATCACAACAAAGGCATGCACACGACTACTTTTTCGGAGATGTTCGAACTACTTTCCGGTGGTCATATTATCGACACGCCGGGTATCAAAGGTTTTGGAACTATCGACATGGAAGAAGCAGAAATAGGTCATTATTTCAAGGAAATCTTTGAAACGTCTAAAAACTGTAAGTTCGCCAATTGCACCCACGTTCACGAGCCGGAATGTGCAGTAATACAAGCAGTTGAAAAGCAATATATCAGTTCATCACGCTATCAGAGTTATTTAAGTGTTTTGAAAGACTGCCATGAAGGAAAATATAGATAAAATGAATATTATTGCACATTTAACTATCAATTTATTGTAAAAATAGATCGAAATACAAAAATATTAAATACATTTGCAATCTATTTTTACAATAAATATCAACCGATAAAATATTAAGGAAAAATTGAATACTATGGCACAACATCAAATTGACAGATTAGACAAAAAAATACTTCAGCTGATTTCTCAAGACGCACGTATTCCTTTTCTGGAAGTAGCACGTGAATGTAACGTCTCGGGGGCAGCCATTCATCAACGAATTCAAAAGTTACGGAATACCGGTATTATTAAAGGTTCTGAATTTGTAATAGACACGTATAAGGTTGGCTTTCAAACTTGCGCATATATCGGAATTACGTTGAGCGATATTAAGATGTTTACAGCGGTAGTAGATGAATTGAAGAAGATTCCTGAAGTAGTGGAATGTCATTATGCAACGGGCAAGTATTCGATGTTTGTAAAAATTTATGCCAAGGACAACCGTCATTTGTTACAAATCATTTTGGAACATTTAACCCTGATACCCGGCATCGCCCATACTGAGACATTCCAGATCTCACTGGACGAAATTTTCCGTCGTCAACTCTCTGTTTTTGAAATCGATTCAACGATCGATGTGATTGATGAAGAACAGTATTAAAAATACGGAATCACGTTGCAAGATATTTTTATTTGAATCCTGATCTCATTTTCTAACGTCATTTAAATAAAGAAAGCTTCGAACAAATTAAATTTGTTCGAAGCTTTCTTTATTTACCTTGCTTCTTACCTCTGAACCTAGTACCTGCTATAGGCCGATTGAATAAATGAAACTGCCTGGGAATAAATCGGCTTCGTAAGTTCAATAAACAGTTCCTGTTGCGTTGGAGGAGTATTAGGTTCTTTTGTACACATTTCTTTCTGCTTATCATTCAGGGCTCTGTCATCTCCATTAAAGTTGGCCCACTTGGTATTCCAGTTATAGTTGCCAATAAAGTCACGACGTTGAAGCTCCTGGCTGTTCTGCGCATCAAGAATTCTCAGACTTAATGTACCTCCCGTATTAATTTCCCGGCGAAAAATAGTAAGCTTAGCTTTTACGGTATTATATGAATTGTAAGTTTTACCATCCACTTTTACTTCTCCGACCAGCACACTGTCACGCTTAAGTTCTTTAGTGTCGCGGGTTTCTTTAACATCGCCAATTGAAAAATCCTCAAAATTCAAGATAACGACCTGATGCGGATTGTGCATGTTTTCTATGCGTGCCTCTTCCGGTGTATAATACCTGATAAAACGGTTTTGCGAGTTACGGCGTAATTCGGCCAGCAAATCATGATAAAAGAAATCGGCTGAATATTGATAGTTTTTATTCTCAAACGGCTTTTGAACCATCACACGAAGTGTCGCCGAATATCGTGCTTCGGCTATCTTATTCTGGACATCCTTATAACCAGTTACATACCGGTCGGCATTCCTGAAATACTGATAAGCCATCCGGGCCTGATCCAAAGTTCCAATACTCAGGGCTTTGATACCCATTTCATAGGCCTGTCCGGCTGCCATTTGCTTCGCTTTACTTAGTTCAGCTATGTATTGGGTTGGCTGGGGTATTAATTCATTGGCCTTCGGACAAGTGAAAATATCATTGGCTAACTGATTCAACCGATCATATTGAAAAACCAGCACATCGTACTTATCCGGAGTATTTGCAAGCAAGGCATTATCAATTTCACGCAATGCAGTCTTTTGGGCCAATGGATAAGCCTTGGTAAGGACATCTTGTGACTTCACATTTTTGGGATTGGCACGCAAACGGTCGATTGACTCCAAACAGGCTTTGTAGTAATCACCTCTTTGATAAGCGGTGCTACCGGTAGAACATGCCGTTATAAAAAAAACAATAACACTAAGGAATAAAAATCGGTTAAATCCTTTCATAATAAACCCATCCAGAATATTAATAATTAACAAATCATTGTATTGGCAAATTCTTTACATACGTTCAGGAACTTCAATTCCCAATAAGCCCATCCCGGTCTTGATGATCGATGCGATCGACTCGGAAAGAACAAGCCTGAACTGTTTCAAATTAAAAGATTCTTCCTTTAATATGCTGAAATCATGATAGAATTGGTTATATTCCTTTACTAAATCGTAAATATAATTTGCGATCAATGCGGGGCTAAATTCTTCTCCCGCTTCCTGAACAACTGTTGGAAATTCAGTTATCAGTTGAATCAAATAACTTTCTTTTTCCGAAATAGGAAATTGGGTATCGGTCAGGGTGCTGAAATCAATTCCCTGTTCCTGTGCTTTTCTTAAAACCGATTTGATCCGGGCGTGGGTATATTGAATAAATGGACCCGTATTCCCATTAAAGTCAATGGATTCCTTCGGATTAAAAGTCATGTTTTTGCGGGGGTCAACTTTCAAAATAAAGTACTTGAGGGCACCCAAACCAACCATGCGGACAATATTCTCAATTTCTTCAGGAGTGCAATTGTCCAACTTGCCTAGTTCCTGGGAAGTCTCCCGGGCTGATTCAATCATCTCATCCATCAGATCATCCGCATCCACTACGGTTCCTTCCCTGCTTTTCATCTTGCCTTCCGGGAGTTCCACCATGCCATAAGAAAAGTGCACCAGGCTCTTTCCCCAGTCAAATCCCAACTTATCAAGTAGAATAGAAAGTACCTGAAAATGGTAGTTCTGTTCATTTCCGACCACATACACCATCTTATTGATCGGATAATCATCATAACGAAGTTTAGCGGTGCCAATATCCTGGGTCATATAAACAGAGGTTCCATCTGCCCGTAACAAAAGCTTTTCATCCAGGCCATCATGAGTCAGGTCGGCCCAGACTGAACCGTCCTCCCGGCGATAAAAAACTCCTTTATTTAATCCTTCTTCTACTTTTCCTTTTCCTTCAAGATAAGTCTGCGATTCGTAATAGATTTTATCGAATTCTACTCCTAATTTTTTATAGGTTTTATCAAATCCCGCATACACCCATCCATTCATAGTTTCCCACAGGTGCCGGACTTCCGGGTCATTATTTTCCCAGGCAATGAGCATTTGTTGCGCCTGAAGAATGAGAGGAGCCGATTTTTTAGCTTCGTCTTCGCTCAATCCTTTCTCTGTTAATTCTTTAATCTCAGCTTTATAAGCCTTATCAAAAACAACATAGTACTTGCCCACCAGATGATCTCCTTTGAGACCGGAGCTCTCGGGAGTTTCGCCATTACCAAAGAGCTTCCAGGCAAGCATGGATTTGCAAATATGGATGCCCCGGTCGTTGACGATATTCGTCTTTACAACCCTCCAGCCATTTGCTTTTTGGATTTCTGCAATACTGTGTCCAAGCAAATTATTACGAACATGGCCTAAATGAAGCGGTTTGTTGGTGTTAGGCGACGAATACTCAATCATCATTAGATCCGATTGGTCTGTCGGTACCGTTATCCCGAATTGTTTATTAGAATGGATATCTTTCAATGTTTCGAGCCAGTAACGTTGGCTGATACTTAAATTCAGAAAGCCCTTTATCACATTAAATGAAGATAAAACCGGATTGTTCTGAAGCAAATATTCTCCGATTTCTTTTCCGGTTTGTTCCGGTGACTTATGGGCTGCTTTGACAAAAGGGAAAATGACAACCGTCAGGTCGCCTTCGAATTCTTTCTTTGTCTTCTGTATTTGTATTTGATTTACCGCTGTTTCCAGACCGTATAGAGTTTTTACGGCATCAGCGACTACCGTTCCCAGGATTGTTTCTAAATTCATATAGGTATGTTATTTCTTTCGGATGGCAAAGATACAAAAATTAGTGATACGGGATAAATGTTAAATCAGAGTATGGTGAAAAACTCTTGGGAAGTGTGAGTCTCCCGAATAAAAAAATGCCCGTCTCTCCTTTTGGTAGACAGGCATTTTTTTTATTTGGTAACTTATCTTTCAAATTCGTGCATTTCTTTGCACAACTTATAAATAACTTTCAAAATATCAGCTATTTTAAATGGCTGCAAAAGCCCGAGAAATATCAGTCTTTATTTGCGGCCTGGTTTGTCCGGGTTAGGGGATCAATATCTATCTAAATTAAAATATCTTCCAACCCAATGAAATTACAAAAGTATTGGCCGGAATATTATCAATGGTAACATTTTGCAGTTTTGTTTGGTACATATCGTTAATCACCTGGTAGCGGAAGTCTAATGTTAGCATAAGTACATCGACTCCAAAACCTGCTTCGAGGCCAAGTTGGGCTGCTTTTACATCTTTCTGTAAATCGGATGCATGAAAGCCGCCTCCTGTAATATTTTTAAAATCAAGGGTTGAGCCGGCATTGAACCGAAGCTTGGGTCCGGCAAAAACCCGAAGGTTGGCTACTTTTAAATCCAACACTTTATAACCCAACAGAATGGGAAGATCGACCGTACTGACAGTTACATTTTTCTCAAAAGTTCCAACAAAGGTGTTATTAGCATCATTCACCGACAGGGTGTAATTCTTTTTCCCCATATCATAAAGTAATTCAGGTTGCAAATACAGCGCATTAAACCCGAAACGCAAAAATACGCCCGCCTGGAAACCGTTTGATAACTCCGAATTTACTGAATTCAGATTATAAGTGCCGTTTGTTACCGAACCCAAATCATTTATTCCAAGCGAAGAATTATAACCGGCCTTTACACCAAAATTAAACTGCGCACTCGCAATAGTAACGGATAGCAGAAGTGCTGCTGCAAGAATAAGCTTTTTCATAAACAAATTTGTTTTTAGTTTAGAATTCAACGAATAGGATATTCTAGTAAAAACATTGGTGGCTTCTAATTGTTCAAGAAACAGCGGACTAAAATGTCACCCACACGGGATTGTGAATTTTTATTTTTGCAAGATTGAATTTAAAATCGTTCTTATCGGGCAATTGCAGCAAGTAGTCCCTCCCCGTTGGATTGGTTAGTTTCCGGTCACGAAGCCATGGATTAAAATCTTTCAATTGGGAATAGCTGATTCCATTTTGTGCTGCCCAGACGGTCCAGTCACCTACCGGGCCTTTTACCGTGACTTCCTTTGTGTTGACCGTCTGATAAAACTGGTCGTGTGAAAGGACATATCCAAAAGCCTTGGGATTTTCGAGAAATTGTTTCATGGCCAGTATCCGGAAAACATACCGGCTGCTCTCCGAAGTTAATAACATATCGAAAGCCTCCTCAACCTGCTGGTTCTCTTTTTCTTCCGAGATTCTACCCATCCCGGCATTATACGAAGCTGCTACGGTAGTCCAGTTCTTAAATTTGGCGTAAGCGCTCTTAAAGTATTTGCAAGCTGCCTGGGTTGATTTTTCCACATGATAGCGTTCATCGATCTCATCGTTCACTTCCAACCCTAGTTGTTGGGCTGTTTTAGGCATTAATTGCCAAAGTCCGGCGGCCTGTGCTCCCGAGAAGGCCCTTGGATCAAGATTGCTTTCAATAACCGCTAAATACTTAAAATCATCCGGAACACCATTTTGTTTTAAGATCGGTTCTATAACCGGGAAATAACGGTTTGCCCGTTTGATGATTAAGAAGCTGACGGAATGATTATAGGCGATCACGATTTGTTCCCGGTCAAAACGTTCACGCATATCATACCGTTCCAGCGAAATGGTCTGACCCGCAAACTCGATGCCGGAAGGAATCGGAAAAGAATACAGGGGTTCTACACTAAAAACCGACTGGCATAAGCAAATGCACAGGAACAGAATGATTCCGGATTTATTCCGCATATCTTTTTTGTTTATGTTTTAAATTAGGTTATTTGATCACCACAAAGGTAACTATTACCCCGAATTATTGTACTAAAAACAAAAAAAATCAAACTAAACGAATTGTTTTTGGAACTGGAAGTTAAATTTATCTATCTTTGTGCATCTTTTTAATCAACAGTTTGTTGTTACTATTGATGAATCAAATTTTAAACTAAACACCATGAAACGAGCTATTTTCCCCGGCACTTTCGATCCGTTTACCATTGGCCATTTCAGCATTGTGCAACGCGGATTATCTTTTTTCGATGAAATTGTTATTGGCATTGGAGTGAACCAGGCCAAGAAAACACTCTTTTCTGTTGAAAAACGGCTGGAATTGATTCATCAGGCTTTTCAGGATGAACCCCGCATAAAAGTGGCAACCTATGACAGCCTGACGGTTGATTTTGCCCTTTCGGTCCAGGCTGATTTTGTATTAAGAGGCCTACGTTCAGTCGCCGATTTTGAATATGAGCGGAATGTAGCCGATGCAAACCGCAACCTAACCGGCATTGAAACGGTCATTCTTTTTACGGAATCCAAATACTCCTTCATTTCGTCTACGGTAACCCGTGATTTAATTACCTACGGGAGGGATATTTCATCATTCCTGCCCCCGAATGTAACGTTATAACAGCGATTAATCATCTACCCGTAGACATAAGAATTCAAATCATTATCACATGAAAAAAATTATTTATTTTATCCTTTTGTTTATTTTGTTCAGTACCGCTGCAGGCAATGCTCAAAAGGCTGATCAACAAAGTTTCAGGATCAGTAAAAACCTGACTATTTTTAATTCCCTGTTCCGGGAACTGGATATGTTCTACGTCGACACCCTGAGTTATGATAAGATGATGAAGAACACAATCGACAAGATGCTCGAAAAGCTGGACCCGTATACTGTTTATATGCCGGAAGAGGAAACCGATGATTTAACCTTTATGACTACCGGTGAATATGCCGGTATCGGTGCTTTAATCATGAAAAAAGGCAATGAGATTTGTATATCCGAACCGTACGAAGGCATGCCGGCCCAACGCAACGGCATACGCGCCGGAGACATTATCATCCAGGTAGATGGTGAAGACGTGGAAGATCTCAATGTAAGTGAAGTGAGCGCACTCCTGAAAGGAACACCAAATACCACCATTAAACTAAAGTTGAAAAGGCCGGGTGAAAAGAAACTTATTGAGAAGTCGTTCATACGTGAAAAGATACAGGTTAATCCGGTGGCCTATTCGGCTTTGGTAGCCGACAAGGTCGGATATGTTATGCTAAGCGAATTTACCGACCGGGCTGCCCTGGAACTTAAAAACGCGGTCAGTGATCTGGTTAAACAACATCAAATTGAGTCCCTGGTACTGGATATTCGTAACAACGGCGGCGGATTAATCGATGAGGCCGTAAAAATAGTCGGCTATTTTGTTCCCAAGGGAACTGATGTTGTAACAACAAAAGGAAAGAATAAAGAATCCGACAGAACCTATAAAACTCCCACAGAACCGATTTTTCCCCAAATGAAACTGGTCATCCTGGCTAACCGTTCTTCGGCCTCTGCTTCGGAAATTGTAGCCGGTTCCGTTCAGGACCTGGACCGGGGAGTCATTGTAGGCGAACGCACTTTTGGCAAAGGGCTCGTGCAAAACATACGTCCCCTGAGTTACGGAGGGCATTTAAAAGTCACCACCGCCAAGTACTATATCCCCAGCGGCCGTTGTATCCAGGCTCTCGATTACAGCCACCGGAATGAAGATGGAAGTGTCGGGCATATCCCGGACAGTTTAACTTCCGAATTCAAAACCCGCGTAGGCCGTAAAGTCCGTGATGGCGGAGGTATCGTCCCGGACACCATTACAAAGGATGACCGGAAGATGAATATTGCGTACTATATTTATGCCCAAAACCTGTATTTTGATTTTGCCACACAATACGTCCTGCAGCATCCGAAAATTGCAGCTCCATCAGATTTCACCTTGTCGGATGCCGATTTTAAAGCCTTCACCGATTATCTGGTGGAAAAGAAGTTCACTTACACCACCCAAACGGAAAAATCGTATAAAGATTTGTTAGAAATGGCACAGTACGAAGGATTGGATAAAGGTGCCAAGGACGAACTGGCAGCGCTTAAAGCCAAATTAATGCCCGATGTCTCGAAGAACCTGGAAGAGAATAAAGCGGAAGTTTCCGAATTGCTCAGTCTGGAAATCATTAAACGCTACTACTACCAGAAAGGTGAAATCCGGTATTCACTCCGCAGCGACAAGGATTTAAAGGTGGCCCTTGATTTACTGAAACCCGAAGGCAAATACTCAAAAATACTGTCAGTTAAATAAACAAGGTCCTGAATTTATAGCCGCTTTCCTCCTGCCTCCCATGTCTTGGCTCTTATGTCTTGGTTCTTATGTCTTGGTTCTTGGTTCTTGGCTCTCATATCTTGACTCTTATGTCTTAATTCTTGGCTCCTGGTTCTTATACCCTGTAACTCAAAACCAGATTATACTATCTAATTAAAAGGTTTTTGATTGAAATTATACTAATTTTCAATCAAAAACCTTTTTTTATGCCGATATTATTCTTATTTTTGCCCCCCGAAAACAGGAAAGAGGCTTGTGTGCCGAACCAATAGAACAATACATCGCTCATTACGCGTTAAACTAAAGACAATTTCCAATATTTCCTTCACATTTTGACGGGAAAACAAGATAGCATTATCCATGAAGAAAAACATTGTAGGAATTAAGATCGGTACGTTATGTGCCGATAAAAACATTTCAAAAGCCGAACTGGCTGAGCGGTCCGGGTTAAGCATCGACCAGATTGAATTAATTGAAAGCAGCGATACGGTACCTTCATTAGCCCCCTTGATTAAAATTGCACGTGCCCTGGGTGTCCGCCTGGGTACCTTTTTAGATGATAGTGAAGAACTGGGGCCGGTGGTACATCGCCAGACCGACAAACAACAACCGGCTACCTTTTCCAGTCAGCTTTCCAATGCCAATTCCCATTTGGACTTTTTCTCCCTGGCGGCCAGCAAGTCCGGCCGTCACATGGAGCCTTTCCTGATTGATATCAAACCCTCGCCGACGCACGAACCCATCCTGTCCTCGCACGAAGGAGAAGAATTCATATTTGTCCTTCAGGGTGCTGTTAAAATCAATTACGGCAAAGAGACTTACCTCTTGCATAAAGGGGACAGCATCTACTACGATTCCATTGTCGACCACCTGGTTAGTGCCCAAAACGGAGAGGCTGCACAAATTGTGGCCGTAGTATACACTCCCCTGTAATGAATTCATAATTCAAAATTCATAATTCAAAAGGAGGCTTTACTAAAAAGCTGTTTGTAGGAACTGCATGGCTGTTCCGGAATGGGTTTTGTCTTATCTGTGTAGATCCATCTTTAATTCGTGTAATTCGTTTTTAATTCGTGTAAATTTTTCTCTATGAAATTATTCGACAGAACTTTAGGTGACTGGCTTGAACATTGGGCTGCTGAGACCCCCGATCAGGAATATATCGTTTATTCCGACCGTAACTTACGTTTTACGTGGTCTACCTTTAACGAACGTGTTGACAATATGGCCAAAGGCTTGTTGTCTATCGGGGTTAAGAAAGGTACCCATGTAGGTATCTGGGCCCAAAACGTACCCGATTGGTTGACTTTCCTGTATGCCTGTGCCAAATTAGGTGCGGTGGCCGTTACCGTGAATACCAATTATAAAGACCACGAATTAGCCTTTGTCCTCGAAGACTCCGACATGCACACGCTCTGCATTACCGATGGAGTATCCGGGAGCGATTTTGTGGAAATGGTTTACTCCCTGGTCCCCGAACTAAAAACAACCCAACGCGGTTACCTGAAGTCCGGCCGGTTCCCCGAACTGAAAAACGTAGTGTACATAGGCCAGGAGAAACACCGGGGCATGTACAATACTGCCGAAGTGCTATTACAGGGGCTTAATCAACGGGACGAAGAGTTCCTGGAGATCAAGAAATCGGTATCCTGCCACGATGTGGTCAATATGCAGTATACTTCCGGCACGACCGGATTCCCGAAAGGCGTTATGCTTTCCCATCATAACATTGCCAACAACGGTTATCTTACCGGCGAACACATGAAATTCACCCAGGCCGATAAATTGTGCATCTGCGTCCCGCTGTTCCACTGTTTCGGAGTCGTGCTGGCCACGATGAACTGCCTGACACACGGCTGTACCCAGGTTATGATCGAGAAATTCGATCCCCTGATCACCCTGGCTTCCGTTCACAAGGAACGGTGTACCGCCCTGTACGGCGTCCCGACCATGTTTATTGCCGAATTAAACCACCCCATGTTCGAACTGTTCGACATGAGTTCATTACGCACCGGTATTATGGCAGGCGCCTTGTGCCCGATCGAACTGATGCGTCGGGTAAGCGAAAAGATGTTTATGACCATCACCAGCGTCTACGGGCTGACAGAAACATCGCCCGGTATGACCCAGACCCGTTTTGAGGATTCTTTTGAAGTCCGCTGTACAACGGTGGGTAGTAATTACGAACTGACCGAAGTAGCCGTGATTGATCCGGAGACCGGTGAAATCTGTCCCGATGGGGTCCAGGGTGAAATGTGCTGCCGCGGTTATAACGTCATGAAGGGGTATTACAAAAACCCGCAGGCCACCGCGGAGGTGATTGATAAAAACGGTTATTTGCATTCAGGCGATTTGGGTATAAAAGATCCCGATGGAAATTACCGGATTACGGGTCGTATCAAGGATATGATTATCCGGGGAGGTGAGAACATCTCACCCCGTGAGATCGAAGAATTCCTGTACCATATTCCGGGGGTACAGGATGCCCAGGTGGTTGCCATTGCGTCCCCCAAGTATGGTGAAGATGTGGCGGCCTTTATAATTCCCCGTGCCGGCTTCGACCTGACCCGGGAAGATGTCCGCGACTTTTGTAAAGACAAGATAGCCCGCTACAAAATTCCCCGGTATGTGTTCTTCATTGATGAATACCCGCTCACCGGAAGCGGAAAAATCCAGAAGTTCAAGCTCCGGGAAATGGCGCTTGAATTATGCAACGAACAGGGGATTGAGATCGTTTAACTACATGAAGCATCCGGCAACCTGCCGGGTACTCCAACGTCTTAGTTCGTGTAATTTTGAGGCCGGCATTACCGGTCTCAAATCCTTGTTAATTATCAACTGTTAACTGATCACTGTTAACTGACACGAACCCCTTTCGTCTGTAGAATCACCTTATTACTTTCCTCCCGGGTATAAAAGCTAACATACCCTGCCTATTTTCCCTCGTTTGCATAATTCCTTTCACGATTGCCACAGTATTCGTGGTTAACGATTCGCGTCTATCGTTTAATGAATCTGGTGTCCGGAGTCGTGTGTTTCGTTTTTTGTTAATCGTTAATCACGGGTCGTTTTATCCTCCTCGTATCGTTCTTTATGCCTGTTTTAGGAAAACAAATACGATACCCACGAATAATCCGTAGATAATCCATAGATAATCCATACTTATATAAATATGGATTATCTATGGGTTATCCCTGGGTTATCTATGGGTTATCTATGGGTTATCCTAAAATACAATACGACCCGGAATTGAAGCAGCAGTG
>JAUZOM010000113.1 GCA_030706465.1 Bacteroidota bacterium
CTGAACTGGTTAACTCCAACGGAATTAAAGGTCGGAGGCAACTATAGTTTAGACACCCTGGCAACCAGTAATAAAGCCTATTTAATCACCCAAAACGGGGATTTTAATATGAGCAGTACCAATCCGTCTCCGGTAGAGTTTTTCACCTTGGAAAACAGGCAACAAAAAGGATGGGATACCTACCTGCCGGGACATGGAATGATCGTTTATCATATTTTCTACAATGCTTCGGACTGGCAACAAAATATCGTAAATAATAACGCGGCAGCTATGGGAGTTGATATTGTTGAAGCGGATGGCACCGCCTATACTGAAACCTCTTCCATAGACCCCACTTTATCCGGTGATCCTTTTCCGGGGACCAGTAATGTGACTTCCTTTAATCCATTGCTCCGGGATGGGACGGACATTCATAAAAAGCTGCTTAATATCCAGGAGATAAACGGAATTATCCAGTTTCATTTTGCCTCAAATATAGCATTAGTACAAAATTTGAAACCGTTTTCGACTGTACAGGGTACTCCATCTGCAGTACAACGGGTGACAGTGAGTGGAACGAAACTGGGCGGACCGATCAACATAGCATTTAAAACCGGTCTGCATTTTGAAATGAAAATTGATGAGGACACTGCAAAAGTGTGGGGAAAAACAATTACACTGACTCCAAAAGATTCAACTGTTTTAAATACAACAATACAAATCCGATACAACCCGACGGTTCCTTCGTATACTGATGTACATACCGACACATTTGTACTAACCACAACGGCTGGTGATTATGCCGATGCCCAGGTTTCAGGAACTTCTACACGGAAAGTTTATGTAGTACCACCCGATACCCTCGAAGCAACAGATATTACTTTCACAAGTTTTGTGGCAAGCTGGAATCCCGTGTTTGATGCTGTTGGTTATTATTTAACCGTTTATAATACCGCCGACGGGGAATCGAGTACTACCGAAGGATTTGATAACGGATTAACGGCACCTGTTGATTGGACCATAACTGCAAAGAATACTTCTACTTCCACTATTTACAGTGGAACAAACCCGCCTTCCATTCAGTTTTCGAATGCCGGGGAATATATTGAAACAGAAAAGTATTTGTCGCCGGCTACCGGGCTTTCATTCTATATCCGTTCGTTGGGTGGCAGTAATGGAGGATTTTTAGTTCAAGCGCAAAATGACCAAAATGTCTGGGAGAAAGTTGACAGCATACCGGTAACTTCTGTGCTAAATGAAAAAAGCAAATCGTATTCATTCGTTGCAACCAAAGGATATGACAAATTTCGTTTTACATATATCAAAGGGATTGGTTCGGTTACCTTTGATGATGTAACGGTAGGCTTTGCAAAACAAGTGAATTACAATCTTCGCAATAGCTGGATCACTTCCACGAATGATACGATAAACAATTTAGTGCCAAACACAACCTATACATTCAAAGTTAAAGCGAGCGATAAAAGCATTCACTATGAGAATATAACCGATTTCTCGAATAGTATTTCAGCGAAGACACTGACTTATCCCTCAAATCATAAACTTGTTGCGACAAAAGATGCCAATAGCACGATTACGGTAGATTTACCGGCAACAGGTTCGACTTTGTATGTCTATAATATTTTAGGTCAATGCATTAAAGCTATCGAAGCGGATAAAACTACCCTGTTAATAACCGGATTACCCAAAAACCAGGTGTATATTCTCAAATCGAATAATTTGATTACTAAAATTGCACTATAAAACCGGATAACTTAAAATAAGACTTTCCGCCGGATAACACAAAAGTCCCGACGGAAAGTTTTTTTATGTTTCCTAAGAATCTTAATTTTAAAAATTTAAACCAGTTATATGTTATCAGTTGATGCACTTACCGTCGAATTTGGCGGACAGACACTCTTCCAGGATATTTCATTTGTCATCAATGAGAAAGACCGGATTGCCTTGATGGGAAAAAACGGAGCCGGAAAATCTACGTTGCTCAAAATACTTGCCGGCGTGCGCGAACCATCCCGGGGCACTGTATCATACCCGAAAGAAACGAAAGTAGCCTATTTACCCCAACATTTGCTCCTCGAAGACAACCGTACGGTTTTTGAAGAAACAGCCCTTGCCTTTTCTGAAATCAATGAAATGGGTAAACAAATTGAAGCACTGAATGAAGAATTGACCACCCGGACCGATTACGAATCGGACAGTTATATGGAATTGATTGAACGGGTATCGGCCCTTAGCGAACAGTTTTACAGCATTGAGGAAATAAACTACGATGCAGACATTGAGAAAACCTTGCTTGGCCTGGGTTTTTCACGGGAAGATTTTACCCGAAGAACATCGGAATTCAGCGGTGGATGGCGTATGCGCATTGAGCTGGCAAAGATCCTGCTTCGCCGGCCGGATGTTATTTTGCTGGATGAACCGACCAACCATCTCGACATCGAATCGATTCAATGGCTTGAGGATTTCCTGATTAACACAGCCAAAGCTGTAGTTGTCATTTCCCACGACCGCGCTTTTATTGACAACATCACTACACGCACCATAGAGGTCACCATGGGCCGTATCTACGATTATAAAGCCAAATACAGCCATTACCTTGAATTACGGAAAGAGCGCCATGAACAGCAGCTAAAGCAATTTGAAGAGCAACAGAAAATGATTGCCGAAACCACGGACTTTATTGAACGCTTCAAAGGAACCTATTCAAAGACGCTGCAGGTGCAATCGAGGGTGAAGATGCTTGAGAAACTGCAAATCCTGGAAGTTGATGAAGAAGATACATCTGCCTTGCGCCTTAAATTTCCTCCTTCCCCCCGCTCCGGCAATTATCCGGTAACAGCAGAAAACGTAGGAAAGATCTATGATGATAAACTCATTTTTGCAAATGCCAACTTCATGATTGAACGGGGTGAAAAAATAGCCTTTGTCGGTAAAAACGGTGAAGGAAAATCAACGTTGGTAAAATGCATCATGAACGAAATTGCGCATGAGGGAAAACTGACATTGGGCCATAATGTCAAAATAGGCTATTTTGCACAGAACCAGGCATCATTACTGGATGAGAATCTTACTGTGTTCCAAACGATCGACGATGTGGCTGTCGGGGATATCCGAAATAAGATACGCGACTTACTGGGTGCATTTATGTTTGGAGGGGACAGCTCAACCAAAAAAGTAAAAGTACTCTCCGGAGGTGAACGCACACGCCTGGCAATGATAAAACTGTTGCTTGAACCGGTGAATCTGTTGATTCTGGATGAGCCGACCAATCATTTGGATATGAAAACAAAAGATATTCTGAAACAAGCTTTGGTTGATTTTGATGGTACACTGATCGTTGTTTCACACGACCGTGACTTTCTGGATGGATTAATCACCAAAGTATATGAATTCGGAAATCAAAAAGTCACTGAACATTTGGAAGATATCTATGGATTCCTGGCTAAAAAGAAGTTGGAGAACCTAAGGGAAATAGAGCGGAAAAGCACGAATTAAATCATAATGCACAAAGTTTAATTAATTGGAAAAAAAGTTTTGAGGTCGAGTACTTAATTTAAATATTTTATAGTTTGAGTGCATTTACCTCTTTGAATGAATAACCCAGCCGCTAGCGGTTGGAAATTTACCCAAAGAGATCAAAATTATATCAATCATCAAACTCAGAATAGGGTGAATTTTCACTTTTAAACTCCGGTACCAATTTTTTCATTAATTTTACGACACTTTTTATCTCTACCTTATTGGATAAATCTATCATAACCTGAACTGCACTCAAGACTTTTTCGAATTCATATAGTCTCACGTTGGCAATTTTGATCTTTCCATGTTGAGTTGGTATTGTTGTCTCTTTATCATTTAGTAACTCTTCAAACAATTTTTCTCCGGGACGCAATCCGATAAATTCAATTTTAATATCTTTATTGGGAACGAATCCGGCAAGTTCTATCATACGCTTCGCTAAATCAACAATCTTCACCGGGCTTCCCATATCGAATACATAAATTTCACCTGTATGACCAAAGGAGGCTGCTTCCAGTACTAAACGGCAAGCTTCCGGAATAGTCATAAAATAGCGAATAATATCCGGATGAGTTACCGTGACCGGACCTCCTTTCTCTATTTGCTCTTTAAAATGCGGAATGACCGAACCGTTTGATCCAAGTACATTACCAAAACGGGTAGTTACAAAACTGACCTTACTTCCTTTTTTCTCACTTTTTTTTGCCAACGATTGAACATAAATCTCCGCTATCCTTTTGGACGCACCCATCACATTCGTTGGATTTACAGCTTTATCAGTGGAAATCATGACAAAACTATCCACATTATAACGTATCGCAAAGTTACTGAGATTCATGGTACCCAACACATTGACCAAAACAGCTTCACATGGATTTTCTTCCATTAAAGGGACATGTTTGTAGGCTGCTGCATGATAAATTATTTGGGGATGATACTTTCCAAAAACAAAATCCAATCGATTTTCACTTCGAACATCTCCAATGATGGGTACAAATTTCAGACCCGGATAGTTTCTCTCTACTTCCAGTCTTAAATTATGGAGCGGAGTCTCTGCCATATCAAACAGCAATAATAATTTTGGTTTAAATTGTGCCAATTGCAGTACTAATTCACTACCTATTGACCCTGCAGCACCTGTTATCAGAATGATCTTGTCGCGAGTCTGCTGTCCAATCTTATCCATATTTATCATGATCTCTTCACGTCCCAATAAGTCTTCAAATACGATTGGTTTCATCTGAAAATGAAGCTTATTATTGGAATCCAGGCCTTCGAACGGAGGAGAAACAAGTACTTTTATTCCCATTTCCACACACTTGGAAATAAAGGGTTGCTCATTTCTGACGCTGTTATAATCAGGAAAAATAATTATATTTATTCCATTTTTTCGCAAGAACCAATCCAAATTATCAAGGTTCAGATAGTAGATCGGAAAACCCTGTATGCGGGTTTTTCTGGCACTTTTATTACGACTGACAAAGCCCTCAACACGGTATTGATTGGAGACACTATTGTTAAGCCATTGTGCTAAGGTAATACTGTGCATATTTATTTCATAAATCAACGATTTATTACGAACATTAGTCGTATAGTTTACTGAATAATTATAGATAATCACTATACAGTATCGCATAAAAAGTAGTAAAATCACACAAATGAGGAACAAATTCTGAACGAAAAAGTAACGAAAATAAATGGTATACCTAAAAAGCTCTATAAATAGGTATAAGAGTGTACAGGATAAAAGGAGAGAAACAAAAATACGCCATATTTCCACCAAATTAGAATGGCGTATAAGTCCTCTATAGGACTTGAAAATATAAAAAGAAATAGAAGTACTAAGAATAAAGACGATACCGGCTAACAATTGCGTTGAACTGGGAATATCCATATTTGAGTTTCTTATTTGTATATAAGCTGTGAAACTGTATCCTACAACACACAGTATCAAATCAATTTCAAAAACTATCCATCGATTAATTAATGATGCTTTCATTAATTTTTGAAAGAAAGAACGTATTTTTCGGGAGAACTTTTCCATTATCTGATCCAGTAAAAAATTTTAATAATCTATTTTAAAGGTATACTCATAAACTTATAAGAGGACGTTTTTTCGTAGTTAGTTCTATATCCTGGAACTAATCATTTTTCGAATTAATGTTTTCTATTTATTTATATCAATATACAATATATTTTCATCTTCCAGTGGCTGATATGGTCCGTCTTTCACCTCAAAGATGATGGTTCCCGATTCCAATACGTTCAATGTATGCCATTGACCGGCCGGGATATTAATGCCATATTTCCCTTCCGCTGGGTTTAAGATGCTTGAATCGATGAGTTCCTTTGAATCGTTATAAAATTGAATCTGTAAACTTCCGCGAAGCAATAGGTAGGTTTCATCTGTATTTTGATGCCTGTGGATAGGCAGTACTGTACCAGGCTCCAGGGCATTGAGCAAACGTTGAGTTTTAGAATCCAAACTTGCGTGAAAATTATAATTCATCCGTAACCGGGGGCTCTTAACCGCCCGATCAGTCACTTCATCTAATAACCCGCTAGTAATGATTTTCATAAATTGAACGATTTATTGTTCTTTTCACTAACATTTAGAACATGTAATTTATAATATTTCAGTTGAAAAAGCAGGTAGCTAAGTGATAAAATCAAAATAACAGCACCTAAATACCAATATGAATAAGGCTTACATAAGAAGTAACCAACTACGACTAATGCCTGAAGGAAACCATAAAATAACGAAACTAAAACCTGGGGAATCTTCAACTCATTAGCCATGATCTGAAAGGCATGTTTACGATGAGGTAGAAATATATTCTCTCGTAGGATCAAACGATGAAGGATCGTTAATACGGAATCTATTCCATAAACAACCAATAAA
The DNA here is from genome assembly GCA_030706465.1 of Bacteroidota bacterium. Classification (GTDB taxonomy): domain Bacteria; phylum Bacteroidota; class Bacteroidia; order Bacteroidales; family Paludibacteraceae; genus Paludibacter. Next base: position 6,419 of record JAUZOM010000113.1, read on the forward strand.
ATAATATAACTGATTTCTTTGGTCTTAATAACCAGAAGTCCCAGCAAAAAAAGGATCATAAATGCAATGGAAATAGCTCCGACATCACCGGCAAAGCATTTAGCGTTGGTCCTGAAATTGAAAAAATTGAATACCAATAAGGCCATTATCAGCGCATAAATAAAATTATTGTCGACAAATTGTATCTCATACGTATTAATATACCAGAAAGAACCAATAACTACCAAACTATAGAACCCTGTCATACCGTTAATGCCATCCATAAAATTGAATGCATTCAGTATGCCTGTACAAATTATAATTGCTATGATGGTATAATACCATGGATTTGAAAACAAACTCCATTGGTTAAACATCAAAACCATTGCCATAAAATGGATTGATAAACGAAGTTTCTTTGATTGCGGATGGACATCATCTGCAAAACTGATTAAAGTAATTAATGTAAGACCAACAAAGAACCAGGGATATTGAAATCCTCTCAAGCCAAAATAAAGTAATATCCCTATATAAAAAATTATTCCCCCTCCCCGCAATGTTACACGGGAATGGGAACTACGTTCATTCGGTTTATCTATAATATTAAAACGGTTGGCTATATGGAAGTATGCTAATTCGGCTATAAAAAGAACAATTAAATATAGTATATAAGTCATCTTTTCTTATTTTTACATTGCTTTTCTAAATTTTCTTTCCGCTGCTATAGTTATTTTCTAAGCCACCGGTTTCTTCTTAGCATTAAGTATTCCATTATTTTTGACAGGTCTTCTGAAAACTGTTAATACTTAAACAAACTACCGGTCTTACGAATTGAAAATAAGCATCCAATTGAGTTACCGTATAATTTTCCAAAATCACCGCCGACAGAACAGCCCACCTCGATATTCGATAATTTAGGAAATTGTTTGTTGACTTCCAATAACATGGATGTATTTTCAATCATCTTAGGGTAAGGATTACCATAAGTTCCATAGTTTCTACTGAATGATGACAATAATTTGTATCGGTAATCCAGGACATCGCCTTCTAAACCAGCATGAAAAACCTGGACCCTGTTATTTTCAATAGAAACAGCTCCGTTGCTATTGTATAAGGGAGAAGTAATAAATGGAGTTCCAATCGTTCGGGAATAATACGTCCAACCATTTTGATAAACACCATTGTTAAAATAGCTATCATTACCTCCATAAATGATGCCATCTTTATCCAGGTAAGGTCCCGATTGATCCGTCGTATTGAGGTATTCAAATACAATTCCCCGAACAAATGGAAATTTAGAATTCCGGATGGACAATCCCCAAAGTCCATCCGCTCTATTCTGGGCATTCCACATCTGTTTTATCGGTCCATCTTCAAAAACTTTTTGCCAATATCCGCTAATCTTAAAGTCCGAAATATCCACCTCTAATTTCATGCTTTGTGAACCGATATGATTTCCCAGCGTGTTTAACTGATCAGTCTTGAGCGCATCCGATCCTCCGGCACGGGCAAAAAATATGTCTATAAAATCTTTAAATCCGGTCGGTTGTTGGCCAATTCCCGGGACAATGCCACCCCACTGTGCCACATGATCGAATCCATATTGAAAGTGTACCGGTAGCCTACCACCAATTCTGCCATACAGGTATTTATGATGAAGCCAAAGGTTGGTTGTATAAATATTGTCCGTGAACCACCCATGCGAAATTGCCCCTTTAATTTCCAGATAGCCGTGTGTAAACGGTACAGCCGTGAAATGTTCTATTCCTGCTGTAATTTTCGGTATGGGTCGTGCATTGGGTGAAAAAAAATAGCCTCCGCATGAAAGCGTTGAATCCTGATTCCCCAAATGTTCCTCCCGGGCACCCAGTATGAAATCAAAAACTAAAAAACGCGCTTGGACATAATATTCATGAAAATAGACACTTGTTGACTTCGTTGAAGTTTGCAGTAATAAATTAGCCTTAAAGCCATAATCAAATAATCGTTTCGTATTTCCAAAGTCTTTATGAAATCCCATCATAAGATCCGCACTGATTGGTTCCGAAGACAGAAGCCCATACCGGTTGCTTTGTAACCAAAACGGAGCATAGTTGCCCGATGAAGCCAATCCCATAAATCCAACATCGTATTGAATCGTGTCGTTTTGGGCTTGGATAAGAATTGGAAAGAATATAAAAAGAATGAGTATACGACGTATTTTATGCATGAGTTTTTTTAATTATGAAATATGAACAATCAGCGATGAACTATAAACTGTCAATTATCAACTGTCAATTAAGTAAGCAGGATTAAATGTTGATATATTTGTTAAATATATTGCAAACATTTGTGCATTTATTCATTCCTGACCCCCAACCCCCAAATGGGGGCTTAAGAGTGGAAGATCAAACGTAATTTAAAATTAAGAAGTTTTCAAATACTGCGTCTTAAACCCCCATTTGGGGGTTGGGGGTCATACCTCAAAATAGTTCATTAAATTCTTTGAATTACTTAATTACGGTTCAAAACTCCAGAAATCATTAAAAATTTGAGTATCATTTTCTCCCTGTCCAATATATCCTTTTCCATCAATTACGAACGAAACGGCATTTTCGCGCCCTCCATCCGGTATATTCCCTCTTTCATACCACACATCACGGACAGCATCATATTCCATGATATCCGATATCAAATGTCCACCGGTTAAATTACCGGCATAATGTCTCCCGGAAGAAACAAAAAAACGCTTGTTGATATTCAACGAAACAGCATTTACGCGACCATTATCGGGCATACTCTTGCGTTGCTTCCAACTATCTGTTTCCGGGAAATACTCCCACCAGTCATTATAGTTCCCGGCACGGAAACCTGTTCCGAAATATACGTGCCCACCATCAGTACAAACTACTGATCCGGCACGGGATAAATCCGGAAAATTATTTAACCGACTCCAGTTGTCCTGCTCCGGATTATATTTCCAAAATTCATTGGTAAAACCAATATCATTAAATCCTTCGCCGACATAAATACAATCATTATACACAAAACTAACACAGGCATCAGTTGCAGTACTGGGAAAGTCAGCCTTTCGGGTCCAGCTATGCTGTACCGGGTCATACATCCATAAATCTTTATAGTTGCCATTGACGTATGTCGAAACATGTGGTTTATATCCAAGCCCAACATAGGCTTTGCCATTCACTACGGCCGTCGTGGCTTTCACACGTGCCGCACCTGGGAAGACAGATACTATGGTCCAGTTGTTGGAATTCGGGTCATATTGCCAACAATCTTTCAACGAATCAGCCGGATTTTCATCACGGCCTAACAGCACATATCCCTTACCTTCCAATGCAAAGGCCACTGCTGAAGCTCTTCCCGGTCCGGGGATAGAAGCTATTTGATGAAATGCTATAGATGTGTAGGGCGAATCGGCCGGTTCATTACAACCCACCAATATCAGTATGAACAAAGCAAAGAGTAATGACCGGAATAGTTGAACGGGAATGTTCATAGTTAAATTAAATTTTATAATTCTTTTGAAAGTGTTGGAGAATAAAAATAAACCATTCAGTGTCATTCAATGTCTATAAATCTGAGGATGTGTACGTTCCGAATCTAAGTAAATACGATCAGGATAAGTTTTAAGTATTTTTCCACCAAGGTAAAATTTTCTCCTTGAGGGAGAACAATCAATGCTACCTTTGGATTGTTCTCCTGGGCTTTCCAAACAGGTTGTTCATTTTTACACGGAATATACATTGTTTTAGTTCCCAAATACCGGGCAAATTTAAAACTCTTAGTTGGTTTTACATAGATAAAAGTCTATTTCATCATAAAGTTAAACACAAAGTTCAATTATTCGATACAAAAAACTCTTGTAACTTTGACATATGAATTAATTACTGATCAATTTATCATTTATCACTGATTCCTAAAACTCTCGATTGTTTTCCTTAATCCCTCTTCCGCTGTCACCGGCATCTTCGTTATGCCCAACTCTTTCTTTAACTTACTATTGGATACTACATAATTTTCTGTCAGTTTTTGAAGTCTTTCAGTATTCAACGGTAAATGGAGGATGGATCCTATTTTGGCACATTGCTCTACCAACGATTTATTCCATTTCCAGGTTCTATTGGGCTTATTCATCGTTTTTGCCATAAGAGCAATCAGTTCATTGGTTGATAAACTTTCATCGTCGCCCATATTATAAATTCCACTTGGAATATCTTTTTCAATCAATCCTGAAATTACATAACTCAGATTATCAATAGACGTAAACGAACGTCTGTTCTCAAAAGCTCCCAACGGATATGGAATTCCTTTTTTTATTACCTGATACAATAAATTCAGATTACCCTTATTACCCGGTCCATGAATCATACAAGGTCTTAATATGTAGGTCCTCTTTTCAGTCGATAGTGGACAGTTGATAGTTGATAGTTCTCCATCTTCTCCTAACTCCTGGTTCTTGGTTCTTGGTTCTTGGTTCTTGGTTCTTGGCTCTTGGTTCTTCTCTTCCTCCCCTTTAGGGGTCGGGGGTTCTTGCCTCTTACTTCTTGCTTCTTGTTTTAAAAGGAAATTCTCTGCAGCAATCTTACTTTCCCCATAAGGTCCCTTAGGACTTGGAACAATATCTTCAGTCAAAATCTCACCCACTACCCTATCGGCTGCAGCTTTTACAGAACTGAAAAATATAAATTTGGTCGCACTTGATGCCAAAAACCAATCATATATCTTTTGGGTTAAACTTGTATTGATATCAAAATAAACCTGGGCATTGGTTTGATTCTTTGTGTCATGAGCTTTTCCAGCCAAATGAATGATGACATCTACGAGAGGTATACTATCCAGGTCACTCCACCCAAAAGTTTTAAGCACACCTTCTTTTTGTGGTGAAATAATGTCCAAACCGTAAACTGTATGATCTATCTTTAGCGCAGTAACTAAATTTGAGCCTACAAAACCGTGAATGCCGGTGATAAGTATATTCATATTATGTATTTACGATTTTATCGGTTATCGGTTATTGTTTTGTCTCTCCTTAATACAAAAACAGGCATACTGAGGTATGGCATTCGAGTTGTCGAATTTTTCCACTTGATTAACTCGCTTTCTATCTTATGTTTCATAAAGCGTGTCTTTTATTACATTATTGGCTCTTAAAAGTGTAAATATAATATACTTATCAGAACGGATGAGCAAAAAAACTATTTTATTTAGAACCTGTGTATTCGTTTGATTCTTTATATCGTGTGCTTTACCAACCAAATGAATGATAACAGCCACGAGAGGTAACTATCTTATTCATTCCACCCAAAATGTTTTAGGCATATCTTCTTTTTGCGGTGAGGCAATGTCCAAGCAGTAAATGACATGCTGCTTTTTAGGGTAAGAGTAAGTTATTACCTATAAAACAACTAATACCTGTGATTAGTATATTCATTTTAAAATTAGTTATGTATAAATCATGACATTATCAAACAGAGCACTATAAATGATTTAACTATTATTTAGAATTACTTTTCGTATTTTCAAATTTATAAAAGTTTTTTATAAAAGTTTGAGGTGTTATTGTATATATCCTTGCTACAAGTAAAGATAATATAGACCTAAATGGAGAGTCCCATGAGAAATTCAAATACCTTGCCCTATAATTACTTTTTAATTGACTTCCAGATCTCTTATTTCCAAAATCTTCACCAATTCTAAAATTAAGTAAAATGTTTTTTAGATTATAAAATTTATAATTGTTTTTCATCAATCGCATCCAAAACTCTAAATCTTCGGATTTTACAAAGTTTTCATTATATAGAAAACCCTTATCTACAATTTCTCTTCTCATCATTACAGTTGGATGAGCAAAAGGACTCCTAAAAATAGACCACATATTTAATTTGAATGATGAAGTAGGATAAAACCGCTGAGAAGTTATGACTCCTCTATTATTCATGATATTTATTGCTCCACCAACTACTGCATATTCAGGATTCTGTTCGAGAAAAGATACTTGTATGTTTAAACGGTTGATAATCGAAATATCATCTCCATCCATACGAGCTATATATTTTCCTTTAGCCTTTCTCAGTCCGAGATTTAAAGCTCTTACAAAACCAATTCTCTCACTTTCTCTATATACAATAATTCTTTTATCAAGAGCTAATTCATTAATTGTTTTAATTGTTTCTATATCTGTACTATCATCAATTATCAAAAGTTCTAAATCTGTAAAAGTTTGACTTAATATACTATTAATTGCTAAACTAATAACCTCTTTAGGTTCATTGAAAGTAGCCATTACAACAGAAACAATTGGTGCGTCCTTTATATCATTTATCATATCATGAATTGTAACTATATTACTAACTTAAAAACATTATAAATCAGAAAATAAAAAATTGTATGTTTTATTTAATTTTATATAATTGTCTATTAAATAAAGTTATCTCTTTTGAAGTTCTATCCCAGATCGTGAGAACTTAGTATTTTCATCATACAATGGTCTAACACCATATGTAAATCCTCCACAATCTGCATATCTTCAACTGGAACATTTACATTATATTTTACTATATTCTTTAGTTTTCCACCATGATAGCCTGTTAGTCCTACTGTTACTCCTCCATTAGCAGATGCATATTCAATTGCTTTAATTACATTCATTGAATTTCCTGAACCTGATATTCCTATTACAACATCCCCTCTTTTATAAAAACTTTTTAATTGTTGAATAAAAATTTCATCAAATGACATATCATTTGCATAGGCCATTATCGAAGGAATATTATCATTCAAACAAATGAATTTGAATTTCTTCTCATCATTAAAAGAAACTCCTTTATTAAAATCACATACAAAGTGTGAAGAAGTAGCCGAAGATCCACCGTTTCCCATGATAAAGATTGTTCTTTCTTCCTCCTTTGCCTTAACAAGTACATTCATTAATTCTTCGATATCATCAATTGGAAGTGCATCAATCGTCTTTTTCAATCTATACATATAAGCCTCTATATCTCTCTTAAATTCCATAACCATTATCTCCAATATAAATTATTTTAGAACCAAAATTATCAAATCCAAACTTCAACTCAGTATAATCTTGCATTAGTTTTCTAAAATTTGCCTGCTTCTCCTTGGGACAATAAAATAATACAAAGCCACCTCCTCCAGCACCTAAAAGCTTTCCTCCAAGCGCACCTGCCATAATTCCTTGATTATAGATTTCATCGATCATAGAATTTGAAATACACTTTATCATTGATTTTTTAAGGAGCCACCCTTCATGTAAAATACGGCCAAAATTATCAATATCATTATTTTCCAATGAATCTTTTAAATCAAACGCCAATCGAACCATTTTTTTTTGAACATTAAATTTGTCCTTTTCTTCAATTGCAATATTCTGTTGTTCCAATATTGTATTTGCAGAACGCACATTTCCTGTATAAATCATTATTAGATTATCATCCAATTCCTGTTTCTTATGTGGATCCATAATAATCTTATGAACATTCACAGATTCATCCGGATAAAATGTAATAAGATTCAAACCACCATGTGAGGCAGCATATTGATCTTGTTTTCCAATCGGACTTTTTAATAAATCGATTTCAATATTGCATGCCATTCTTGCCAATGCTTCTGATGATATAGATTTGTTATTGTAAGCATTAATAACATTCAATAAACCAACAGAAAATGAACTACTTGAGCCCAGACCTGTACCCGAAGGGACATCTGCTATAGAATTTATGTCAACTCCATTTAAATTATACATTTTAATTACTGCTTTA
>JAUZOM010000114.1 GCA_030706465.1 Bacteroidota bacterium
GCTACTGTCGGGGCAATCGGTTGAATTAAATCCGAAGTCGTTGACGTTGAACCTTCATTCACGGCTACTATTTTCCAATGGTAGCTGAGAGGAGGCTGAAGCCCGGTTGCAGCATAATTGCTGGAATTGGCCGGTAGGGTTGCGACATTTGAATACGTTGCACCGCCGTCATCCGAGCGGTATACCTGGAATCCTGTTTCATTCGTTGAATTGTCATTCCAGTTTAGAGTCATTCCGTTAGCAGAAACTATAGTCATAGGCGTAGCCTTCCAAGTCGGAGCCATAGGAACACCTGGAGGAGTAAATGTATAAAGGCGTGAATAGAGCAAATATGCATTTGTATTCGACCAAGGATAAGTTACTATCGGATAGCCATTAATTGCAGATGCCAGGTCAGTTCCGATGTACTTGACCGTAGTTGCAGTATTGCTCGAAGAAATAAAAGTTGCTTTCGAAGTACTACTGGCATGGTTATAGTCCGTATTGGCATACCTAAACTTAATTATTCCGCTTGTTTCATACAATATAACTTGTATAGTACATAAATTATGTCTGTAGTTTGGATTGGGAACATCCAAATTTCTCCACTCAACAGTTAAATAACGGGACGGTGCCGAGCCAAACACCTTGTAATGTACTTTTCCTATGCCTGAAATAAGATTTTCTGCCGACATTGGAACAATTAAAGGCGCATTAAGGACTGCATTTGTAATTCCCGTATTGGAAATTACGGTAGAGCCTAATCTCAGTTGCCCGTTTGAGTTGACGGAGAACTGGGTATAGGGGGTTCCCATGTAATAAAACGTAAACCCGATATTGGTAAGTGCCGAGGCAACGTCTGTAGATGACGCTCCAATCAATTGAGTGGTTCCACTGCTCATAGATTCCAGTGTAGAAGTTGTACTGGTCGTAAACGCGTAATTAGCAATGCTTTGTGCACTTAAGCCTGTGGCGAAGAGTACACTCAGAAACAAGGGAATGAATAATTTTTTCATGGTAGTAATTGTTTTGGTTAACAGATGAATATAAAATAATTTTTTAGGAAAATAATAGAATCTCTTTTTTGTAATTTGGTTCTTCATTATAAACCGATATCAATCTCAAATAAATGTGAATGACTGAATAACATAATCAAAAAATATTAGTAAAGAATTAAGCATACTTAACCTCTCATTCTTGACATGGTAAAATTACTAAACAGCATTTAGGAATAATAACATAAAAGTCGTAAATTCCTTAACTAAAGATGGATATTCTGTAGGAATTTAGGAGGATAATATTATAGGGCAAAAGGCGTGTACATAATTTAAGTTGCTTATTATTTTATATTTAAGCTATTTAAAGCCCGTTAAACCGTAATCGTTAATTAGTCTAAAGGTGAATATTTAAATGCCGTAGTTGATTCAATAAAAATAGTACAGGAATTATGGAGGATAAAGAAGCCGCAAATGCTTTTCTGAAAGTGGAAGTTAGTTAAGTAATTGGCAATATACAGTACCCTCTGATATTTTACTTTTTACTGGAAGGGAATAAGGAAAGATTCGTAGGGCGTTCAATTTTCTACGAAGGGGAAGGTAAAAGAAAAATAAGGTCTTCTTTTTCAAAAGGGAATTTCTTAGTCTGGGTTCAACCGTATTTCGGTCTTATTTCAGTCTTATTACTGTCTATGTTCAGAGGGGGTTCAGTGAGGGTTTCGAGGGGGTTCAATGAGGTACACCTAACTGAACCCCCTCGAAACCCTCTCTATATTCCCGTTGAACTGTCTCTATACAGAGAATGAACCCCGGCTGAAGGAAGACTAAAGGAAGAGGATACTACCCGGGAAGGAAGTACCAGAAAGGAAACAACATCCGTCAACGAGTTGGAATCCGCCTAAAGATTGACTCCAACACCCCTCCAACTTCGTCAGACTCCCGGGTGCCGGGCAAATAGTCAACAGAGATTGTCTCTGTATATAAAACAGGACATTGAGTTATTCCACCTACTTAGTTGGAATTATAAGGGGTAATATCAAAGGTTATGTTTTATAAATAATGATTCTTCCCGCCCTTTGAAAATAGGCGGATCGGGAAGGGCGCAAGATCACGTACTGCGCATCCTTTGACCGGCAGTTTAAGAATGGAATAAAGAACTTTTTATTGTAATGGGTAGGTCTGATAATGATTGGGGGGGCTGGAGACTAACCTTGAATGCCAGTTTGCTTTTTAAAGCGAACTGGAAATAAACTTGGGAGGGGTGAGGATTATAGCATAAAAAAAGGCAGCCCGAATTATTTCAGAGGATTCGGGCTGCTTTTTTATGCTAACTATCAAACATGAATGCGCTTTTCCGATTAACTCCCCAGGGAAAGAACTGCATTTTTCCTTTTGCTCTTGTTTTGTTAACCTCTTTCTCCGGGGCCTTTGCAGGATCCGTTTTCTCAAAGTCATTGTTGAATATCTTCCGTGATTCGGATACAAAATAACTTTCACCATTCATAACCATTTTAATCGCATGTTTCAGTTCTTTAATGCCGTTTGATTTCAACAGAAACCCTTTAGCCCCTATCTCCATCATTTCACGACTGTATTCTTCTTCTGAAAAGAACGAGAAAGCAATAATTTTCAGCTTCGGTAAGATTTCAAGGCTTTTTTTTGTTGCTTCAAATCCGTTCATTTGCGGCATATCAATATCCATTAATACGATATCGGGCTTTAATGTTGTGAGAAGGGCTAAAAATTCTTCACCGTCTTTAGCTTCTCCGATTACACAACCGATATCTTCATAGTTGATAATCGCTTTTAATCCCTGGCGGAATAATTGCTGATCATCAACCAGGATAATGTCAGGTTTTTGCTTTAAAGTGAGTGGCATATAATTTGTGTTTTATAAGGTTATTAGCGTGCGTTTTTAAGGCTTTAATGATAAAAAAAATCTAATAGAACTAGTTCTAATCAAATAATGTCGCGTAATTTCCATTGCGTTCCTAAGTTTCCTTCTCTTAAGGGAAAGGGGCAGGGGTAAGGTATAAATTTCAAATACGGCATTATATACTGGTCATTACTTAAAATAAATGGGTTGAACTGAGAATACTCTCGTATTAATGTACCTCTTTAAACCGGACAAAAGAATTGCTGTAAATAAGTCAAAAGAATTGATCTGTCAATGTTTATCCTGAAGCAACGTTATGATTTTTCATATAGCCCCAGAGAGAGTAATAAGTCTTGAAACTCTTTGTCCGGTATAAGGCTCAATCAATTCCGTTTTTTTAGTTTGAAGAATTTGAATAGATATTTTGAATTAGTTTTATTTCTGTTACGGTAAGGTCTGAATTTTCTGAAAGTATTTGATCACTTTCCTTCCTGTCTTTAGTCTTTACGTTTTTTAGTTTAAGGTTCGTGAAAAAATAATTTCCCCCCTTCATGACTTCCCGGATTGCTTTTTCAAATTCATTGATATGGCAGGTCTTTAGTATGTACCCCTTAACCCCCAAGTCAATCATTTTGGTATAATACTCTTCATTTCCATACATGGAGAAGACAATAACCTTTAAGTCCGGAATAAGTCCCAGGGCTCGCTGGGTTGCTTCGATTCCATTCATCTCGGGCATATCGATATCCATTAGAACCAGATCGGGTTTGTTATTAACAAGCAGATCCATAAATTCAATCCCATTCGATGCTTTACCGATCACCTCGGCTATGTTCTCAATCGTAATCAGCAGAATCAGGCTTTGACGAAACGTTTGGTTGTCATCGACAATAATTATTTTTGGCTTTTTCATGGTAAGATTTGGTTTATACAATAATTTGGTTAAATAAAATTGAATGTGTTTAATTTATTAGAATAAAGTCTACGTAAAATTACCGGATTGGAATTAAGTACAAAGGAACAAAAGGTGTATATTTGCTTGTTAAAAGATGTATTTGAGTAGAAATAAAGGAGGAGTGCACAATCCGTCATTAGGATTAGCTGTGGTATTTCAAGATCCCGGAATTCTATTAGGATGCCTTAAAATAATAGATTGATAAAAAAATGAGCCAATCTTACTAGATTGGCTCATCGGAATAATTTTAGAAGTACCCTAAAAAATTTCCTGTAATCGGCTTCCCGATGTGTAAACAATAGATAAATTTTAAATAGGTAAGGTGAAAATTAATCCTCTAAAAATTAACAAGTAAATTTTTGACAATAGGTAAACATTTTTTCTCTTTTTTGGTAAAAGTCAACATCTCGTCGACTATATTCTAGCTAAAAGGAAATAAAATCATTACACTCATTCGTTGATCGAACATCAACCGGCAATCCGGATGCTTCCGCATCTTTTGTTTTATTCGCTTATTACGCTCTTATCTCAATTTGTTTTCAGTCCAAAGTTACTTTATGTTGTAAAGATGCACTAAGGTCTATAGGACTAAATTAAGTCGATAAAAGAACTATTTTGAGGATATAAAGAAGTAGAATACCATCCGTCAAAAGGAGTAGATGGCAATTATGAGTTTGATTTTAAGGAGAGTGGTTGTTGGAAGAAATAATGATGAATGATCTATATCTCTACAAGTTTATTCTTTATAGCGTAAAGAATTAATGCCGGGGTGTTTTTACAAACTGTCTTTTCTAATAGATTGGATTTGTGTGATTTGACTGTCTTTGGACTTATGAAAAGCTTTTCTGCAATCTCTTCGGTACTTAGTCCAAGGCATATTTGTTGCAGGACTTCAATTTCTCTTATGGTTAAATTGTCATGGACGGTAGGCTTGCTATTAGCGGAACGTCCATAGTTGTTGATGATTTTTCTCAGCAACTCGTTGGAAAAATAGCTGTCCCCCATCATCACATTTTGAATGGCATTTTCGAGTTCATTGATGCCGCTTGTTTTGAGGATGAATCCCTTTACTCCACGATCGATCATTTTATAGTAATATTCTTCATCGCTGAACATACTGAAAGCTATAATTTTCAGATCGGGCATGATCTCAAGTGCTTTTTCGGTTGCATCCAACCCATTCATGTGGGGCATTTCGATATCCATCAAAACCAGGTCAGGCTTTAAATGCGATAACAGGTTGATAAACTCTATACCATTGGATGCTTCACCAATTACATTAGCGATATCCTCCGCTGTAATGATGGATCTTAATCCTTGTCGAAAAATAAGATGGTCATCGACAATAATAATATTCGGCTTCTCTGTAAATATAGCATTCATGTTGCAAAAATATAAAAAATAATTATATTAATAGTTTTTTTAGATATAATAAATATTTTTATAGTTTTAAAGCGATCTAACAAACCCGGAATAGTGATAGACCGTTGATGCCGATATCTGTTTTCAGGATGATGCGGTGAAGGGAATACCTTCCGTTTTCAAATCACCTGTAATGGCAATACCTGCGAATCAGGAATCATCTCCTCCTTAATTAATTTTTAATCCGTATCGGGCATTGGGTCATATATTCACGGTGAACAAATAATTAACGCCTTTCCCCGGTTCACTGATTAAATCCACTTTCCCTCCAATGGTATGGATTCTGTTCTGGAGATTAAACAATCCTAATCCTTTATGCCTTGAAATCGTTTCCGTAATATCAAACCCCCGGCCATCATCTTTGTACTGAATCTGAATCTGGTTTCCGCTGTCAATTAGGTTAATATAAATGTTATTGGCCCGGGCGTATTTTACGGTATTGTTGATGCACTCAATGACAGCCCGGTAAAGTGCTGCTTCTATTTCTGCATCAATCCTTTTTCTCATATTGCTTTCGAAAACGATATTATAGCTAGCCGTTTCATTTAATTTGTCCACAAAACTTTTTATAGCTGAGTTTAAGCCGTAATTTATAAGTAAATGAGGGCTTAATTTGTTCGAAATTTCCTTTACGGTGATAAGGGCCTCTTCAAGTATCTCGCCGGCTTTACCGATAATTTCTTTGTGCGACTTATTGCTCTTGGGCCTTTCGGACCACTGGAGGTAAAGTTTAATGGTCGAGAGTAAAGGCCCCAGCCCGTCGTGGAGTTCTTTTGAAAAATGGGCCCTTTCTTGCTCTTCTGTTTGGATAATAGCTTTGACCATATTTTTCTGAAATAACTTTTTCTCGGTAATGTCATGGACAACACCATATATCATTTTATCCTTCGACACATAATTTAGTAGAATTTCAACAAAAAGAAGGGAAGAATCTTTCTTTAAACATTCAGCTTCCAGGTTGCAACTCTGGTTTGCCAGGCTATTTGTATATAGAAAATTCTCCAACTCTTCGTGATAATCGGTAGTAACCAGCTGGGTCAGTTTCATTTTTTCCATTTCACGCCCTTCATAGCCAAAAATATCATAAAGTGCTTTATTGGCATATTCAAACTTCCCGTTCTTGCAGATAAATATTCCATCAGTGATATTCTCGGACAAAAGTTTATATTTCTGGTTGCTGGTGGTAATCAATTCTTCCATTTTCTTCCGGGCGGTAATATCTTTATTACTTCCTCTGGTCCCCTTAAAAAGACCCGATTCGTCGAATACCGGTTGGCAAAAATGCCCGATCCATCGGATAGCTCCATCTTTCCGCTTTATTCTGAATTGAACCTCGTGGTCGCATTTGTAGCCTATGGTCTCTTTGTTCTTATGCCATTGAAATATCTGGGCATCCTCTTGATAAACAATATCAAAGATTAATTGCGGATTTTGCTCGAATTCCTGAATAGTATAACCGGTAATCCGTTCACACGAAGGTGAACAATAAATCATGTGGTCTGCCGGATCAATCCAGAACTCCCAGCTGGTAGCAAAATCGGCCACGGTACGGTATTTTTCTTCCGCTATTTTTAGGGCTTCATTCGATTTTAATAGATCAATCGTTCTTGTTTTTACATGATCTTCCAGTTGTTCATTCAGTAATTTGAGCGTGTTTTCAGCCTGTTTGCGCAACGTAATATCTTGTACCAGGGACATCACCGATTCCATTTTCCCGTTCTGGTCGAATAAGATGGAATTATACCATGTGCATTCTATGACGTTCCCCGACTTTGTTACATTCCGGTTGGAACTGACCCCCGTATCTTCAATTCCGTTGTAAAGCCGTTTCATGGATTCTTTGACTTGGGGGATATCATCTTCATAAATTAAATTCAGGGTATCAAAGGTCTTTCCGATAGTTTCCTCTTTTTTCCAGCCGAAAATATGTTCAGCCTCCAACGACCATTGTGTTACTAAATGGTCATTGTCCAGCTCTACTATGGCTAGAGGTGAATTTTCAAGATGGTATTTTAACCGTTGTTCGTTTTCCCGCACATCGTTTTCAGCCTGTTTTAACCGGGTGATATCAATAAACGAACAGACCACATTCCGGATGGACCCGTTGTCTTTTAATATGACCTCCACATTCCCTAACAACCAGGTGATACCGGTTGCGGTATGCCGGTTTATACCAAGTATGACATCATGAACTGAACGCCCCGTCGAAAAAGCCCGGGTAACCGGATGGTCTGATTCGTTAATCGCGGAACCATCTTCGTGTATCAGTTCCCAGCCAGTATCAAAGGATATCGTACTGCTGACTTGGGATTCAGTTAGTTCCATTAATTCAAGCGCTTTGGGATTGGTCATGATTATCTCCCTGTTCGGTCCATACAACAGGACCCCTACCGGCATATCTTTAACCAGGTACCTGAACCGCTTCTCACTCTCTTTCAGAGCCAGTTCTGCTCCCTTGCGTTTGGTTATATTTCGGGTCGTTCCGCCAATGCCGACAATATCCCCTTTTTCATCATGCATTGGATTATAGATAACCTCGTAGTAACGAAAACTTCCATCGGATTGAGAAACCTTGAATTCAGAAAAGACAGAATTGTTCGTTTCAAATACTTGACGTTTCATCGTATCCAGTTCTGTGGCCAGGTCTTCCGGCAATCCGAGTTCGGCAAATGTCTGTCCGACAATCCGGGATAAATCAAGGTTTAATTCCTTGCAAAAACTTCTGTTGGCACTGGTAAGCCGGCCGTTGCTATCCATGCTGTAAATGCTGTCACGGCTGGAATTGTAGACCAGGGAATAACGCTCCTCATTTACCCGCAACGCTTCTTGTGCCTTTTTGCTCTCGGTAACATCATGAATAATGGTATAAAGCATTGTCGATTCATTAAGCTGGATAGGCCCTGAATAGACCTCGATTTCCCGTAACTCACCGCTTGCCAGCCGGTGCTGAATGAATAGATGATTGTTTTTTTCATTCTTGGAGGCTTGTAATTTTGCAATTGTTTCTTCCTTCGGGTTGGGGTCAATGTCAAAAATCGTTTTATGGCAGAGCTCGTTGTGCGACCATCCGTAATAGCTGCACGCGGCCGGATTGGCATCAATAATGTCTCCGGTGTCCGGATTTAATAGCAACATCACCGAATGATTATCCTGGAATAACGATTTATATCGTTCATCACGTTGGCGTAGGGATTGTTCGGCTTGTTTCTGTTTGGTAATGTCCCGTGAAAAAGTTAAAAACCGCCCGCCATCTGCCGGCCTGTATTGAACGCTGGTTTCCACGTTAATAATCCGTCCATCTTTGCGACGGTGAACGGTTTCAAAATGATCTTCGCCAAGCTCCATAATCCGTTGGATATGGGAAGCTGTTTCATCAGTATTTTCCAGCGCTTCAAGATCCTGTACCCGCATAGTCAGCAATTCCTGTTTTGAATAGCCGCTCATCCGGCAATACGAATCATTCACTTCAAGTATATTGCCCAACTTATCAATAATATAGAAGCCATCCATGGCTGTTACCATGATGGCATTCCTTTTTTCCTCGCTTTCACGTAACATCTCCTCGCTTAACAGGACTTCGGTAATGTCCCGGGTAGTCATGACGGCATTTTTTACAACGTCCCCCTCCCTGACCGGCGATATTCTGGAGCGGTACCAACGTATTTTCCCCTCTGCATTTTTAATCCGTGTATGGAAAGTCTGAGTGCCCGACCCGTCGAAAACAAGTTCCAGCGATTGGGTAATCAGTTCATGATATTCCGGAAGCGTCCAGTCATACAGGCTCTTTCCGAGACACTCTTCCAGTTGGAACCCAGGGAAAGCACGGTTCATATATAAAATGATCCCGTTGCGGTTCAACTGTATGATAATGTCCGGGGCATTCTCGGTAATGGTTCGTAATAATTCTTCGCTCTTACGTAATGTCTCTTCCGCATGCTTGCGTATGAGTGCCGAACCGATATGCGTGGCTATCCCTTCCAGAAATTCAATCTTATTGTGATTGAAGACTCCTTTCCTGAAATCATTAAACTGGATCAGCCCGACAATCTTATCATTATGGCGTATGGGCACTAAGGCAATGGATGCATAACCTTCCAGGATACATTGGTTCCGGGGATGAAACCGGACATCTTTTTCAGATGGTATTTCCAACAACGGAAATGAATCGTTAGTCCACCAACTTCCGCCGGGGGTAACATGCGTATTTGCTGAATCGGCAGTGGCTGAAATAACCAGTCCGCAGGCACAGGCCAGCCGAACTTTCCCATCACAGTCCAGGCACACCTCCCCGTTTTCATCCAGCTCGACCAACGTATTCTCCGATTGCATGAAAACATTTGAAAAACCGGTCTGGTCAAAATACGGATAATCAGCTCCTTCCTGCAGGCGGATGCCTACGGCATCACAGCCTGTCCGGGCTTTCAATACGCTTATCGCGCGATGAATTGAATCCGGTATACTCCCCGGGTCATTTAATAACTGGAGTATTTCCCGGGTCATTTCCCGGTATTCATTGGTTTGCTTGAAGTCGGTGATATCTGCCACGGTCATCAGGCATTGTTGCTGGTTTTTGGTGAGTATACCGGTGAGTTGGACAATGATAGAGCCGGAATCCTCCGGTGTCAACAACACTTCGCAGGTTATTTTGGTCTTTTTTTTGAATATATCCCGCAGAAAGTTGTTAAAGACAGGTTTGTCCCCATCCGAAACAAAAAGGCCGAACTGACTGTTTTTTAATTTTAAGCGGTCCTTGGCTAAAAGCCGGGCTCCCGCATAATTCAGGTCGAGGATCTCGCCTTCTTTCGAAAGGATCAGGTAACCCGATGTGGAAAAGTTAAACAAATCGGCATAGCGTTCGGCTACTTCCTGGGAAACAGCGGTAGAAAACTTCAGCTCCTCATTCCTCATTTCCAGCTCAGTCTGGTTTAATTCAAACTTATGGATGATCTGTTGTTTTATTTCTTCGGAAAATTCATTCTTTTTGATGGCTTCCACGGCCTGGAGGTTCGTCTTCATGAGTTCCTCGTTCTGGATTTCCAGCTCGATGCTGTAGACTTCCATCTCATGAAGAAGTTTTAGTATTTCAGCCCGGTCGGCCGGCAATACTTTCTTTTGATGTCTGTTTTTCAATAATACTTCCGCCTTCTGTCGAAGGAGAGTGACTGCAGGTTTCGCATCATTTTCCATAATTCCTTTGATTTATATTTCGCTGTCATGACGTTTTAATATCAATCAACTTCTTTAAGACTAATCCCGCCTTCCGGGCCGGGTTAATCTGTCAATAATTCAAACAAATAGGTCAAATAGCTTATATCATTGTGGGTTAACAACGAGTTACAAAGATATGAATTTGTACAAATAAATGATTTAAATAGCGCGTTAATTCCAGTATTTAACTTTAAGGGCCAATTCCCTCTTCTGTCTCCGGGATAAAAGGGAGAGTATTACCTACCGGAAATTACCGGTTTCAGGATGTGGCCGGCTCGCACCGACCGCACAAAGCTATGCATTGACACTCGTTATTTAATCCAGTTGTCAATTTTAGACTTTATAGAGTCTGTATATAAAGGATTCTTCTCCTCTGTTTTATTCCAACTCCATATTATTGATTCAGAAACATGCATATCTCTACCGGTTACTTTTTTGATCAGTTGGTATCTTCTGCTGAGCTCTTTACAGAATGAAGAGTCTATAATATCCGGAATGCCCTCCACAAGTTTATTTTTGTCAAGAGGTTTGTAAAACACAAAACCATTAAAAACATCGGAGTATTTATAATTATGCTTTGTGAATGGCCAGATGTCAAAATAATCATTACCGAAAGGAGAATTATGAAAGTCGAAACCTTTATTCTCAATATTTAATATTTTGAAAGAAGCATCCCATTTACCATCTTGAATGACTGTCATTGAAACATCATTATCCGATCTGGCACTTGTCATTGCATAAGTACTAATTAGTACGTTCGAAATCTTACCATTATATTTATCAAAAAGAAATCTGCCGACATTGTTGGGCTTGACATTATTCGGATATGAAAAGTTATTCCCAAAGGCATGTCGGTAATTCATTATAATCAAAGTCTTTTTTCTGGTTCCTTTTGAACTCCGAATAGAATCGAACTTGGAGATAATATAATCAGCCATAATTTTATCTCGTTGATCAAATGATTTTTCTAATTTTGAATACCTTGTACTGTCCATTGTAAACCAGTCCAAGGGAAGGTCCGACGGATATAGATTAATTTTTTTATCAACATCAAGCTTTTTATTTATTCCATACAACCCGTTCAACAAATACGGAAAATTGTAATTTGCCCAGAGTGGATGTACGCTACTATTTTTGCAGACAGATAGAATTTGTTGTTCGGTTTTTAATTTATTCGTTTCACTGTCATGCAGGAGCTGATAAATGTTTTTTTCCTGACTTCTTGTACATACTTCGATAAAAACATTACCTACATTCTTGATGAACTTTGGATTGCGGCAAACATTAAGTATCAAATCATATTGTGTAAATTCCGGATGTAATCTTTCACAAAGGATAACCACATCGTTTTTATCAAAAAGACTTACTATGTAATCTTCCGCAGTGGAATGTTGTGTCTTTAGGAATTCGACATAGGACTTAATTCCTTCAGCAGGACGGGGGGTCTTGTTTGCTGGTTTAAAACTTTCCAATGAAAGAACGATTATGGCTATAAAAGCACCAATTAACAAAATTGTTTTCTTTGTTTTCATATTCTTTTTTTATAGTTGTCCCCTTTTTGTCTAAGTCTGCTTCTTTCTATCCACAGGATAGTTCTTATGTTTGTAATTTGTGCTGGTACCCCGTACTGTTTGTAACGGCATATTCAAATAAAACTTTAACGTTTATCAGTCCTTTTTTACCTGTAAAATCAAGCGTATTACAGGAAGGATAATGTTCGGGGCTATCCGACTGTTACAACTCTTCAACATATCGGGACGATAAAGGCGGGATGTTTTCCCGAACATTATACGCCGGCTTATACACTCCTGCGAACCGTTTTTTTATCTTTCGAGGGAATTGACGCTCAATGTGAATGAAGTCTTGTCATACATTTTTAGAAAAAAATTTGCAATCATTGTAATTACAAACAATAAACCTATTGCAATTTTGAAGTAACTATCCATTTTTATGAAATCAATCAATAAGTATAAAACGGCATAGATTGGCAATCCGCGATATGCAAGGTAGTATACTGATCTTTTCCATCTTCCGGGCTTGTAATTAATAGCTATTGTATTAATTTTTTTTTCAACGAAAGCGGAAGAATCAATCTCAAATGCATATTCGGGGTATCCTGAAAAAGCGGAGAACCGGAGCTTTAAATTTATAGTTTCTTCATTTGGTAATAGGATCTCGTTAACGGTCAATGGATTTAATTCGAATGATTCTTTTCCATTTAATAAGAAAGCTTTCGGCTTGATGAATAATGGCCATTCAAACCCGTTTATTTTAAGATAATACTTATTCATACTCAGTCAATATTAAATATTCAGTTCATACCAAAAAACAGATTTTATCAATTCCTGATTTGCCCTTCTCCTTTTTCGTCCAGGTCTATTAATTTCTATCCAGTGCGGACATATAATTATACTTGGACGAAATAAGGGTCAGCCAATGACCCATAGGCGTATGTAATTCCCTTGTTCATTAGCTTTGTATATTCTGAATTTTTCGTCAGATTGTTTTCAATGCGTTTTCTGAGACATAATTTTTTTTAATTCAGTTGAAAGAGCTTCATTTGAATCATTAGTTGTCGAGGTTTGATTTGATTTCTTTAGTTTTTGTATTTGAACAGAACTTGAAGAAGTTGATGGTATATAAAGTACACATAAACCTAAAGTTGCATCTACAGTCAATGCAATTCCATTTCCTGATTTTCTGTCTGTGAAAAAATAAAAGGCACCAGATGTTCCTAAGTATTTATATCGCTCGAGTAAAAAAGTTGTAACTTCAGTTGCAATACTTGTTGTCTCTGTCAACAATGCTGAAGCAGATGTCAATTTTCCATTTTCAAACAAGTACATAACATATCTCACATCAGAATCTGTATCTGTATATAGAAGTCCTGTTGTTGTTTCAGATTTGATTGTCCTTGTTTCTTTTGATTTTACTGTCGAAATTGTTGAACCAAATACGGTATAGGGTTCTTTGTATAAAGTTGATTTTGGACTTACTGTAAAATTACATTCGTCTGTGTATTTTCCATCTGTAGAAGCGATTTTAATTGTTGCTGTACCAATTGAAACACCCGAAACCATACCTGTTTTTGAAACTGAAACAACAGTTGAGTCGCTGGAAGAATAATTATAAGTTTTCGACTTTAACGCATCAGAACTGTAATTGACAATAAGTTGTTTGCTCCCGTCATAAAGAATTGTCACACTTGAATCGGATAGTGTAATGAACTGTTCTTTTTCAGTACACGAAAGAATAAACACTGGTAATAAAAATAGAAATACTTTCTTCATGATTTTTTTATTTAAAATTTATAATTAATTGATTTGTAAAGCCCCTTTTTCGTCCAAATTTATTAATTTCTACCTCCTGGATAGTTCAACTCTGATCGAAGCGGAGACTTCCCGATAAATATCGGGACAAGTGGACTCAAACCCCGTGCAGTTTATAACTGATCGTTTCTGAGCCGGGTTCAATATCAACCTTCCCTTTATCTCTGTTCCTCGCAACTGGTCCTGCCAGCCGTTTAGCCCCGGGCTCATTCGGTGACGTGTTAAGCGGCAACTTCCGCCTTTTTACCGTCAACGGGGAGTGGATTCTGTCCGCCTGATTCCCTTTAGTCCGTTCAAATTCAGGCCTTCATCCCGATAGTTTATTGGACTTTGCAAAACTACTTAATTAATTTCAATTAATTTTATATTTTCAACAGATTATTAAATTTACCTTCTTTTTTACA
>JAUZOM010000115.1 GCA_030706465.1 Bacteroidota bacterium
AAGTGGCGCACCGGAATATACTACATAAAATAGAGCGTGTTTACTTGCTGCGACCAAAGAGAAAGAGGTACAATACTTAACAGTAATAAAAAAAGAAGCAATCGTATTAATCTCATTAAAGATAGTTCATTTTATAGTTTTCGTTCTAAGGATTTAGTTTATATTCCCTTCTATAAACAATCCGGTGATTAATTCGAATGTGATTGTTTTTTTTAATGAATGTTTGAATTTTACCTTATCAACTTCAGTTGATGGGTTATAACAGATAGTTTTCTGTTCATCTTATACTCACAGGCTAATCTCATATAACACTAACTACTAAAAGCCTTGTTTATTAGGGCTGTAGGTGCATATTATCAAAATAACTTCTTTGTTTAAGCTTATTAATCAAATTTAAGACTGGAATTGCAGCTGGTTGAAGTGACTTTTAAGCTACTTGCCCAACCTCCATTCTTATTGGAGCGGATATCCGATACGACAATAACGGTATTGCTTCTAGTTGGTAAAGCAACCAGGATAGGTAAAAACATCACTACATCTCATATATGGTTTAAATCAACGCAGGCATCGCAAGAGACTAAAAAGAATAGAAATAAAAATAGCGAAAAATAGAAAGCTGATATTCATAGGCTTTTGGGACACTCTTCAGAAGAATCAGCTCAAATAACAGGCGTACCCATTCCTGATTCGTCAAAGATAAATAGTTTTTCCCGAGTTATCAATCCGTGAATAGTTATTTTATCTAAAGTTTCGCAGGAGTTTACTTAAAACAGTTCTCCCGTTGTTTGCCAGGGACTCTCTCCCATTAGGCTGTGCAGAACCTCCTGGGAACCTATTGGGAAGGGTCTGATATAATACCTATGTAATACCTATTCAAAACATATCTATATAGATACATATTAACTATGTATTGTCTATGTATTTCCAATCTTTTTAGGGACTCTTTTATAAGTCCTTTTTCGGGAGGTTCTCCGGAGGTAGGTAGAATGTATAGTTGTCGGTATATAGCTTTATCGTGCTTCGGTTGGCAGACAGGAAAGAAATTCAGGCCTCCATCTCGTTCATAATCGTACGATGTAAAAATCGGTTCTGATTGGATGGTAATTATTAAAACAACTCAACAGGAACAGATAATTTTGTTTTCATAAAAGCAGGGTTTTTGTAATTTTACGACTTCGCTACTGACGATCTCCTAAATAGTAAACTAATGGCGAATTCCGCTCTTTTTGGTAATTTCAGGTCCTTTATTTTCAACAAGTTATTTTACTGCGAAACTTTAAATCTTATTTTAATCAAATGCGGTATCCGGGAAATTAACCAAAAATACTGTTTCTGTGGCTCTTGTTAAAGCGGTATACAACCAACGGTAGAAATCACTGTTCAGTTGTTCTTCCGCAACCTGGCCCGGATCAATAAATACTTTCTTCCATTGCCCACCCTGCGCCTTATGGCAGGTTACAGCATAAGCAAATTTTACCTGTAAGGAATTATAATATTCATTTTCCAGTATCTTTTTTATCTTCTCACGTTTTGTTGTAATTTCAGGATAGTCCTCCCCCACGGCTTCAAAAAGTTTATTCGTCATTTCGTTCATTTGAGCAGGTGAGTCCGATTGTAAGGAATCAAGCCAAATGCGGGCATCAATTTCCCAATCATAATCCAACGATCGTAAGGTCAGGTCGACAAACCGGTAACCGTATAATTCATGATACTTTCGTACCCGGACAATTTGCAGGATATCGCCATTGGCTATAAAATCAATCTCTTTATAGGGTTTGTTCCAATAATAATTATTCCTCGTTACCATCAAGAGATCACCGTTTGTCAGTTCCTCTTCCTTCATCATTACACGGGCACGGATACCATTATTATAAATATTGGCTCTCTTGTTGGAGCGGGTTACCACAATCGTATCCTCTACTCCTACTCCATCATAGGCTTTTTGGATTTCATCGATTAACTCCATGCCGTTCAGTTTCCGGATATCCGTAAAACCTGTCAGATCGAAGCTTGGGAACACCGTAGTTTGCTCTTCCAGAAGATGTTGCCTGAGGAAGGTGGCATTGTGTAATATCCCGCTTTCCATCGCCTGTCGTACTACATGTGTTAAGGTAAACTCCGTTACCTTTAAATCATAGCCTGCCAAGTTTTCCTTTTCCAATGCAGGACTATAAGGTTGCATAACCGGAGGCAACTGTGCCGTATCACCAAGGAGCAGCAAACTGCAACCATCAGCTCCATAAACAAAATGAATCAGATCATCAAGCAGACGACCCGATCCAAAAGCCGTTTCAGCTCCTGAGTTTGATATCATGGAAGCTTCATCCACAATAAAAAGGGTGTGCGTATTCAGATTATCCGCCAATTGGAAACGGAATTCCGACATAGACTTCTGACGGTAGATCTTTTTATGAATGGTAAAGGCCGGATACCCGGAATAGCCGGATATGACTTTGGCGGCCCTGCCTGTAGGAGCCATCAGGATTGTTTTTTGTTTTAATTCATTTAAAGCACTCACCAGTGCACTTATCACCGATGTTTTCCCCGTCCCGGCATATCCTTTCAGCAGAAACAACTTCTCTTTATCGGTGGACATTAGAAAACTACCCAGGGCATCCAACAGCTGAATCTGTTGTTCGTTCGGTTCAAAAGGAAGCTGGGTCCGTATGCGGGCTGTAATGAAATTCTCTAACATTTCGCAAAGGTAATCATAAGCTATTAAAAATTAATAATGAACAATTAATAAATCCGTTTGCATTAATGGTTAAATAATTTCTATTTTTGTACTTTCTTTTTGAGGTATTTAATTCGGGTAATTCGTATTAATTCGTCCAATTCATATTTTTATGAAAAATATAATCCTAATTTGTATGACAAGTATTTTGCTGGGAGGTGGTGCTGTAAGGGCAACTACACCAAAAATGGAAGATTTCAAGTATCCGGTCGATCGGTTTGCCGATATGGAGATATTGCGTTATCGTGTTCCTGATTTTGAGGCCTTGAGTCTCAAACAAAAAGAACTGGTATATTATCTGAGCCAGGCTGCCCTGGAAGGCCGGGACATTTTCTACGACCAAAACAATAAATACAACCTGTGTGTACGCCGTACCCTGGAAGCGGTTTACCGGAATTATCTAGGCGACAGGAATTCAACGGACTTTGGACACTTCACCACCTATCTGAAACGTGTCTGGATGGGCAATGGGATCCATCACCATTATTCAGAGGATAAATTTATTCCCGATTTTTCATCCTCTTACTTTGCCCAAGTAGTAAAGAGTATCGATCCGTCCGACTTACCCCTTTCAAAAGGTGAATCGGTAGACCAACTCATCGCTCGGCTTACCCCCATCCTCTTCGATCCGAAAGTTTACCCAAAGCGTACCAATCAGGTTCAGGGAGTCGATTTGATAATGACTTCCGCCAATAATTATTATGAAGGCGTTACCCAACCCGAAGTGGAGGCTTTCTACGGTAAAATGAAAAATCCCGACGATAAAGAACCTGTTTCGTATGGCTTGAACAGTAAATTGGTAAAAGAAAATGGCCGACTGGTGGAGAAAACCTACAAGATTGGTGGTTTGTACAGTCCGGCTATTACCCGGATTGTAGGTTGGTTGGAAAAAGCATCTACCGTGGCCGAAAATGATAAGCAACTCGTTGTGATTCATTCGTTGATTGATTTTTACCGGTCGGGTGATCTGAAAAAATACGACGAGTATTCTATTCATTGGGTCGAAGACCTCCATTCACTGGTTGATTTTGTGAATGGATTTACCGAAACCTACGGCGATCCCCTTGGTATGAAGGCCAGTTGGGAGTCCATTGTCAATTTTAAAAATATTGAAGCGACCAAGCGCACCGAAATCATAAGTGCCAATGCCCAGTGGTTTGAAGATCATTCGCCGGTGGATAGCCGCTTCAAAAAAGAAACCGTGAAGGGTGTTTCGGCCAAAGTAATCACCGTTGCCATATTAGCCGGTGATTGTTATCCGGCCACACCAATCGGGATAAACCTGCCGAATTCAAACTGGATACGCCATGAACACGGGTCTAAATCGGTGACTATCGAAAACATTACCGAAGCTTACGACCAGGCATCCCTTGGCAACGGTTTTGTGGAAGAGTTTATGTGGAGTAAAACAGAGATTAAACGCGCCCGGGATTTTGCATCCCTTACCAATAACCTGCATACCGACCTCCATGAATGTCTTGGCCACGGTTCCGGTAAACTGCTTCCCGGCGTTGATCCTGATGCCTTGAAAGCATACGGTTCTACCATCGAGGAAGCGCGTGCCGATTTGTTCGGATTGTATTATATGGGTGACCCCAAAATAGTGGAGCTCGGGTTGCTCCCGGACAAAGAGGCTTTTAAAGCGGAATACTATTCTTACATCATGAATGGCCTAATGACACAACTAACGCGTATTCAACCGGGTAAAAACATTGAAGAAGCCCACATGCGCAATCGCCAACTCATTGCATCCTGGGTCTACGAAAAAGGAAAAGCCGACAAAGTCATCGAAATGGTAAAACGGGATAATAAAACCTACGTTATGATCAATAATTACGAAAAGCTTCGCATCCTGTTCGGGAAATTATTGGCGGAAATACAACGTATCAAATCGACGGGTGATTTCCAAGGTGGCAAAACATTGGTCGAAACTTATGGGGTAAAAGTCGACCAACCGTTACACAACGAAATGTTGGAACGTTATAAGAAACTGAATCTGGCTCCTTACCGTGGCTTTGTAAACCCGGTTTATACAATGGTAAAAAACAACAAAGGCGAAATAACAGACGTAACAATTTCGTACACAGAAGGCTACATCGAACAGCATTTACGTTATTCGAAGGATTATTCGGTTCTACCCACTTTTAATTGAATTTCGAAGCTTTAATCGTCCGGACCTCTCTCCATGGTGAAGGAACAGGGCGTTTGTTTTGTCTGCGCAAACTAAAACAAATACTCAAAGGTAATTTGCCAGTTTAGTCGTGCTGCAAACAGCTTGGACTATTCCTGTTGCTTAGTCAGGAATTTATGATTGAAGGAGCCAATACTTCCCCGAAACAACCGGATATCGAGAACCAAAAATTAATTTCAGCAAAAGAAGGAGGATCGTAAGATCTTATTTTTCTTCGTTTCTTTCTTCTCAATCTCACTCAAACGGATCTCAACCGGCTTCCTTTTGAGGTATGAAGTGGAATCGAAGAGATTTCGGATAGGGTTCAGTTAGGGTTCAGATAGGTAAACCTATCCGAACCCTAACTGAACCCTAACTGAACCCTAACTGAACCCCCTCTATACCTAAACTAAAATAAGACTGAACACAGACTGCGTCCAGACAGAGAAAACACCCTCTTTGAACCGGACTATTTCTATACGTTCTGTTACATCAAAAAACTGTAAAGAACACTATGTACAGCAAAGAGAAAAAATGTATTTCTTCTTTTCTGTTTACACCTCTTTGGACTCTTTTCGGTTGATCATAAGAAGTTTTTATACTTTTTGGTTTTTATATCATTCAATCAATTTGGATTAAATACGCCACAGCTATTTTTAAAATTCAGCTCAATTAAATTATTTTACACTTTTAAAGTAAATATTGAATAAAAATGTTTGTTTTTCAAAATGGAATTTGTAGCTTTGGACAGTGAAAAAGCTTTAAACAGAAAAAATACAAATTTCATATTTCCCTCGATTGTATAGCCTTGATTTTCTGATGTTTTAATTTGATTTATTTTAAAAATAACAAGTTGAAAAAATACAGCAAAAACTCACAGATTGAACCGGTAAGACCCGGTTCCCACTTAAAAGAAATCAATCTACAGGAATCAACAGCTCTTGTCATCAATAAAACAACGCCTATGAAAAGAAAAATTTTACTCAGTTTATGTTTTCTATCCTTCATTCTCAGTTTTGCTCAGGGATCCACTACCCTAAATGTACCCACAGCCGGAACTCTCACAACCTTACTGTCGTCAACAGACAAAACGACTATAACCGACTTAACTGTTACGGGGAATATTGATGCCCGGGACCTGAAATGTCTGCGGGACGAAGTGACCAATCTTTCGACGTTGGATCTGAGTTCGGCAACTATCAGGGCGTATACCGGAACAGGCGGTACTTCCGATCCGAATTCCACGGTTTCCTACCCGGCAAACGAAATGCCGCAAAACTCCTTCAGCTTTTACGGAACGAATGCGGGGAAAACAACCCTTACCGCCCTTAAATTACCGAATACGATCGTGACAGTCGGAGTGCGGGCCCTGAATAATTGTAGCGGACTTACGGGAATTACCATTCCCAATTTGGTAACTTCGATCGCAAGTAATGCTTTTTATTCATGCACCGGACTGACCTCCCTAACGCTGGGCAACTCGGTTATATCCATCGGCAATTCCGCCTTCCTGGGTTGTTCGGGGCTTAGTTCACTCGCCATTTCGGATGCCGTAACCACCATAGGTACCCAGGCTTTTTATCATTGCAACGGGCTAACTACCGTAATCATTGGCATTTCCGTAACCAACATTGGCGATAATGCCTTTTTAAATTGCAGTGCCTTAAAATCATTGACTGTTCCCCGGGCTGTACCACCAACCATTTATGCCAACACCTTTAGCGGAGTGAATAAAACGACCTGCAAATTATATCTGCCTACCGGATCAACGGCAGCTTATCAGGCAGATGCTTACTGGAGTTCATTTAGCAGCCTATCTGAATCTGCCGCTGCTAACTCTTTTAGCATTACCGTTCAAAGCGGAACAAACGGCAGTGTACAAATAAACAATGCTGCGGTGGCAAGTGGCTCGTTGTTAATGGTTAACTCTGGCGATACAAAATCTTTTACTATCCTGCCTGTACCCGGGTACGAAGTAGCTACACTTACCTATAACGATGCGGATGTAAAATCGAACCTGACAAATAATGTATTCACGACTCCTGCTGTAACAACCAATTCGACCCTGAATGTAACCTTTCAGAAGTCTGTGTACAACCTATCCATCATATCTGCCGAAACAGGAACCGTGAATCAGCTTTGCAGTTATGGCGATACTCCTTCCTTTAGTTTTACACCGGTCACCGGATGGAAAGTTTCAACAATATTGTATAATGATGTTGATGTAACAAGCTCGCTGATAAACGGCATTTTTAAGGTGCCGGCCATATCCGCCAATGCCCGTCTGGCAGTTTCATTTATAAGCACCAACAATACGGTCACCAATGCCCCGGCAGTCATCAACAGCCGCGTAAAGGTGTATGCCCGGACATCGGAGATTATTGTAGAGGGAACCGAAAAAGGTGAATCTGTGGAGCTATACTCGGTAACTGGATCAAGACTACAAACAGTAAATTCACCCGGTGATAAGATGAGCATTCCGGTGGAGAGCGGTAAGATTTACATGGTGAAAACCGGCACGGGAACCTTTAAAGTGATCTTATAATCCTAATTCTATCAATAGAAATAAGCCGTGAAACGGCTATCCAACAAATAAGCAGCAAACAGACTGAGCTATCATAAGGAAAATATATCGTAATTCAGGATACTCAAGAAGCCTGTTTGTATCGGGTTGAAAAGGTAAGGATTTTAAGGAAAATTAATGGAATCTATGGTTGAGCGCTGCAGGTCATGTTGGCGACACAACAAACATGAGGCAGTTTATTTTGCCCTGCAGGCCGGTGATACATTCTGACAATATCCAGATAAAAAAAGACTATTCACAAGTGAACAGTCTTTTTTTATTTAATACCTTCCCTCTCTTTCAAAACAATTTTCCAACTTATTGAGGTATGAAATGAAAAGACATCCTATTAAAAATTATTTAACCGGAAAGCATGATTTATTCGATAGAAATCCTTATTTTTATTGCATAATTGAATTGTTGCAAATTTTCTCTATAATTAAACAATCGAATAAGTATGGGAGCTAAGAAAAATTTTGTTTTGGATACGAATGTCATCCTTCACGATTACAAGTGCGTTTATAATTTTGAAGAAAACGATATTTATATTCCAATTGTGGTACTGGAAGAACTCGATCACTTCAAAAAGGGAAATGAACAAATTAATTATAATGCCCGCGAATTTGCCCGCGAACTGGATATGATTGCCAATGACAACATGTTCAAAAAGGGAGCCGACCTGGGGGAAGGAAAAGGAAAACTGTTCATCCTGACCGGGGGCGAATATCCTGACATTATCTCCAAATCATTCATTGATAAGACTTCCGACCACCGCATTCTGGCCACTACCTATACCTTGCAGGAACAAAAGAAAAGCAGCAAAACCATCCTGGTTACAAAAGATATAAACCTTCGGATGAAGGCTCTTTCGTTAGGCATGGCGGCTGAAGATTACATCAATGACAAGGTAACGGACTTTAATGTTTTTGAAAAAGCGTATGAAACCTATGAAAACGTTCCTCCCGAACTTATAGACCGGCTATACAGCGGAGATGGCACCATATCGCTGGACGAACTGGAATTTGCCTCGGATATTGAACCCCAGGAATGTTTTGTATTGAAAAGCGTTCGTTCCAGTGTGTTGGCTCGTTATGTACCCCAGACAGGCCTGGTGAAGCGCATTGAGAAAGAACGGTCGTTCGGTATTGAGCCCCGTAATGCGGAGCAGGCTTTCGCTATGAATGTATTGCTGGATGATGAAGTTAAACTGGTGGCTTTAACCGGAAAATCGGGTACCGGAAAAACATTGCTGGCATTGGCCGCGGCACTGCAGAAGAATGAAACCTACAAACAGATCCTGCTGGCCCGTCCGATTGTGGCATTAGGGAATAAAGACCTGGGATTTCTGCCGGGTGATGAGAAACAAAAAGTAGCTCCTTATATGCAACCTTTGTTTGACAACCTGAACGTGATAAAACACAATTTTTCCTATCAGGGCAAAGAAATCAGGCAAATAGAAGAAATGCAACGGAATAACCAACTGGTAATCGAAGCGTTGGCCTACATCCGTGGCAGAAGCCTGAGCGACACCTTCTTTATCGTAGATGAAGCGCAAAACCTGACACCTCACGAAGTGAAAACCATCATTACCCGTGCCGGTGAAGGAACTAAGATTATATTTACTGGGGACATTCAACAAATTGATTCTCCTTACCTGGATATGTTTTCGAATGGATTGGTCTATATGATTGACCGGATGCGGGGGCAAAACATTTTTGCCCATATTAATCTGGTAAAAGGGGAACGAAGCTATTTATCGGAATTAGCAAGTGATTTGTTATAGAATTAAGAGGTAAGGGGCAAGAAGTAAGTAAGCAACTAGCACTTACCTCTTACCTCTTACTATAGCATTTGCTACGTTTCTACGTAAAAAAAGCTTTTCGTTTTGACGACAGAAAAGTTATACACAGTTTGTTCGGAAACAGAACAAATTTGCTCTTCCTGCTTTCAAACCAATCCAATAAACATATGACAAATCCGGCCACCGTAACAAATAAACTCGGAACAGAAAGAATAGGAAAACTTATTTGGGATTATTCCCTTCCGGCTATTGTGGGTACGGTCGTCATGTCCCTTTATAACATTATCGACCGGATTTTTATAGGCCAGGGTGTCGGGCCATTGGCTATTTCCGGGTTAGCACTTACCTTTCCTTTTATGATTCTGCTTATGGCCTTTGGGATGTTGATCGGAGCCGGATCGGCAGCCCGTATTTCGATCACCCTTGGAGAAGGGAACCGGGATAAAGCCGAAAAGATCCTTGCAAATGCCTTTACCCTGACAATAATTATATCAGGGACGGCAGTTATACTTTCCTATATTTTTATGAGCGATGTCCTCAGGCTGTTTGGCGGAACCGAAAAAACGATACATTACGCTGAAGACTTTATGAGAGTGATCATTCCGGGAGGGGTCTTTTCGGCATTGAGCTTTGGTTTCAATAATATCATGCGTGCTTCGGGTTATCCCCGGAAAGCCATGTACGTCATGATTATTTGTGCCATATTAAATACCATCCTGGATCCTATATTTATCTTCTGGTTTCATTGGGGCATTCAGGGAACAGCCTTCGCAACGGATATTTCCTATATTGTGGGGACAATATGGGTCTTGTCGCATTTCACAAAAAAGAATTCAAATTTACGTTTTTACCGCAAGTATTTTCGGTTGGAAAAAGATATCGTTTTGTCGATCATCAGCATAGGGATGTCTCCGTTTAGCATGCAATTAGCAACCAGCCTGGTGATTGTGGTCATAAATTCAACACTGATTCATTATGGCGGTGATTTAGCGATCGGAGCATTTGGAATTATCAACAGCGTTAATACGCTGGTAATTATGTTTATCATCGGATTAAATCAAGGTACCCAACCTATCGTTGGCTATAACTTTGGAGCCAAAATGTACGATCGGATGTTCCGTACCTTAAAATATGCCGTCATTACTGCAACCTGTTTAACTACCATAGGCTTTAGTATCGGTACCTTTATGCCGACAATAATTGCATCTTTTTTCACCCGGGATGTTGAGTTGCAGGCTATAGCATC
This sequence comes from Bacteroidota bacterium, assembly GCA_030706465.1. GTDB lineage: Bacteria > Bacteroidota > Bacteroidia > Bacteroidales > Paludibacteraceae > Paludibacter. The sequence goes on from JAUZOM010000115.1 coordinate 10,515, forward strand.
CAAAGCTCTTCGTATCTCTGTGATAATGTTCCCAATTATCGGTTCTCAAATAGTCATTACCAATTTCTTCCAGTCTATTGGCAAGGCTAAAATATCCATCTTATTGAGTCTTACCCGTCAGTTTCTGTTTCTGATCCCCTGTTTGCTGATCCTTCCCCCTATTTTCGGACTTACAGGAGCCTGGTCGGCAATGCCGGTGTCCGATGGACTATCCGCCATCATTGCAACAAGCACAATTCTTTATTTTATTCCTAGGTTTAAACACAAAGCCACCATCCAGGATATTAATGCAAAAATCAAAAGCAAAAACAGGAAGTTATCCAATCAATACGGTTCCGGGTTAATCCCAAACAAATAAAAGCGTTGTATTTAAAGTGAAAAGGGGAAACCAATTAGCTTCCCCTTTTCTCTTATGTAATAAAATCGTTTGTTTATTTTTGAACCAACACCCAGGCATCCGGGAAACGGTTGGCAATTTCCCGTATACGGGCATGTGCGAGATTATAGTCATTAAACGAATTGATCAGCACCCGAAACATTCCTTTTTCATTTACCACAATAATCGCTTTATTTCCTTCTCCAATCAGGGTAGTTTGTAGTCCCTTAGCATTAGTTTGTTTTGAAAAACTACCTACCACTACATAATATTTATATTTCAGGGCATCCTTGTCCCCATCAACCAGGCTGAAATTTTCGTTACGCGTTACTTCTGCTTCTTTCACCTCTTCTTTTTCATTCGGAATTACCGGAGTCCTGACTTCTGTCTTAGGAGCTTTTGCTTCAATATTTGCGCCTGCCGGTATTTCGGCTATTTTTTGTTTCGTTTTACAGGCCGATGTTGCTAACATTACAACAGCTAATGCAAGAGCTAATCTGATTGTTTTGTTCATGTTTCTATATTTAATTGGTTATTATATTGTCAAAAGCCTACTGCTCAAATCACAAAGCGATGGAGCGTTTTGTGATCTTCAACTCCTTTGATCTGATACTTTTTCTAAGACGATACAAAGATGATAAGAAAAATGCATCTACACAAATAGTCCGGATAAATTTTATAAAAAAAATACAGTTTTGTTGAAACAAAATGGGGGTAAAATACGTTTATTGTTTATGAATTTAAAAATCAAGAGAATTATTAACTCATAAAACAGTCAAATTATGAAATTTACATTGCCCGAATTACCCTATGCTCACAATGCATTAGAACCAATTATCAGTGAAAAAACCATCAGTTTCCATTATGGAAAACATCATCAGACTTATGTGAATAACCTGAATGGGTTGGTGGAAGGAACGGAATTTGAAAATTCGGATCTGGAAACGATCGTCAAAAAATCGGAAGGGCCCATATTCAATAATGCAGCCCAAATATGGAATCACACCTTTTATTTCTTATCACTGACACCAAACAAGGGAAGTGTACCAAGCGATAAGTTAACCCAAGCCATCAATGCCGATTGGGGTTCGTTAGACAACTTTAAAGCCGAATTTAATAAAGCTGCCGTATCAGTATTTGGATCCGGTTGGGCCTGGCTTGTGAAAGATGCAGAAGGAAAGCTCTCGATCGTAAAGGAAAGTAATGCAGGAAATCCAATCACACATGGATTAACTCCCCTTCTCACATTTGATGTATGGGAACATGCTTATTATCTTGATTATCAAAATAGACGTGCCGATTATGTTGCAGCTTTGTGGGATTTGGTAGACTGGAAATTAGTCTCAGAACGTTACTAATACACTTATCCAATAACTTTTAGAAGCCGGATTGATTTAAAGATCGATTCGGCTTATTTTATATGATTCTCAATACATATTTGATCAAATGTTACTAATTACAAAATATTTGTTAAATATCACAATGAAACATTCATTTTACTAAAAATTGATAGGGCTTTGTATTGAAGTGTCCTAAAAAAATTATCTTTGCAGTCTATTTTAGAATGATTTTCCATTTAAAAAGGAAAATCTGATTATAATAACACAAGTAACTTGGCGAATGAAAAACTTATCACTCATTTTTAATGCTATCCTGGCAATAGCAGTAGTAGTTCTTTTTATTTTGGTATTAGGCAATAAATCGACTACTGCACCTAAACAATTCGTTCAGGGGAAAGAGATTATGCCAACAGGCAAGTTGCCTATTGCGTACATTAATGTGGATTCCTTATTGTTGCATTATCAATTTGCAAAAGAAGCAAACGAATCATTAATTAAAAAGCAAGAAGATTCACGGCTAACCATCAACACCAAAGCACGTCAATTACAAACGGAGATGGGTGAATTTCAACGCAAATTGGAAAACAACGCTTTTTTAAGCCGTGACCGTGCAGAACAGGAACAGGTTCGTTTACAAAAGAAACAACAGGACTTGCAAGCCCTGGATGGTGATTTAAGCAAGCAATTAGTGCAGATTCAACAAAAAATGAGCGAACAACTGCGTGACACCATTAATGCATTTATGAAACATTACAACAAAGACCATAAGTACCAAATGATATTCAGCAATACTTCAAGCGATAATATATTATATGCCGATAAAGCATACGACATTACTGCAGAAGTAACTAAATTGTTGAACGAACGCTTTGCTGCAAAGAAATGATCAACAATCCTTACACCTGATATAAAAAGAGCGCTAATTGATATTAGCGCTCTTTTTATATCAGGTGTAAGGATTAGTCACAGTTACGGATATTCAGTTTCCTCTGAAAGAATAAAAAAATGAAGAAAGTGCATAAATTAGAACCATGACGGCCCAGGAATTCGAGCCTGTAAACATGAAATAGGCACCCAGTCCGAGCATTAGACTGTTCAGAAAACCGATTCGGGCTAAGCGTTTTTGACGCTTTTCGGCATGTTTGTTATCCAATGCATACTTTCCTTGTATAAAGATCAGTAAAGCGGCACCAACCGAAAAAATGTACGGAGCATAATTTATATTGAAAAATCGAGCAAAGACTCCTAAAATAGTGATTGTTCCAGCAGTAATAAAGAGAATTTGAGAGGGTTGTTGTTTTTTCATTCCTTAATAATAAATATATCTTCGTTTTCTTTTTTCATGTAGTAATGCTCACGGGCGAATTTTTCTAAATTATTATTGCTTGATTGCAACTCATATTTCTTTTGTCGGTTTGATTTTATTTCCTCCTGATAAAACTTATATTCTTTTTCCAACTGGGTTATCTTCTGATGAGTCTGCCATCGGTGAATCAAACTGTGTTGATCGAAAAACGTAACAAAAACAGTGTATGCTAAAAAAACAATCAGATACTTATTCAACAGTATCTTTCCTAGCTTCTTCCCTGTCTTTTTTAAAAATGCCATGATAAATCAAGTTATCAGTTAACAGAATATAATGTGTATGAGTAATCGGGCAAATGATCCATAAAACAAATCATTTTTTCGAGACAAAGGTAAACAATTTTTAGCTTCATTCTTTTTTTTGATAAATCTTTTTTTTTGAGGAAGTGTAGCTGAATTTTTCAGTATATTTGCAGGCAAA
>JAUZOM010000116.1 GCA_030706465.1 Bacteroidota bacterium
TATTGAAAAATATCGGCGCTATTCTTGAAGCTGCCGGATTTTCATTCAGTGATGTTGTAAAGTCCACCTGCTTATTAAGTGATATGAATAATTTCGCGGCCATGAATGAAGTTTATGGAAATTATTATCCCAGTAATCCTCCTGCGCGTGCAGCATTTGGAGTTGTTAAACTTCCACTCGGCTCCCTCATCGAAATAGAAACTATTGCAGTAAAATTCTAACTCAAAGCTGTAAAGTATGAAACGAGCATGATCGAAGATCACAAACACCGATGAAAATTATCCATGCGAGTTCCATACGACCTATTTAATCAAATTATTTTTCGTATGAAATACAAGAGTTTTGTTTTTGTCTTTTTGATGCTTCCTTTTAGTCTTTTTGCAAAAGAAGGCATGTGGTTGCCTTACCTCTTGCAACAATTGAATGAGTCAGAAATGCAGGATATGGGGATGCACATATCGGCAACCGATATTTACAATGTCAACAAGGCTTCAATTAAAGACGCGATCGTACTGTTTGGCTCCGGATGTACCGGAGAAGTTGTTTCTGATCAGGGATTACTACTGACAAACCATCATTGTGGTTATAGTTTAATACAAAAGCACAGTACTCTTGAACACGATTATCTCACCAATGGATTTTGGGCGACAAAATTTGAAGAAGAATTACCCAATCCGGGTTTGACTGTTACTTTTTTGGTCAGAATGGAAGACGTCACAAAACAGGCATTGCAAGGCGTTCACAAGGGAATGACCGAAGCTGATCGTTCTAAAACCATCACAATGAATAGTGAGCGCATAATTGCAGAAGCGACCAGGGGCACAACCTACGAAGCCAAAGTACGCCCATTCTATTATGGAAATCAATATATTCTTCTGGTAAACCAGGTCTTCCGCGATATCAGACTGGTAGGGGCCCCACCCAGCAACATCGGAAAGTTTGGAGGCGATACCGATAACTGGATGTGGCCACGTCATACCGGTGACTTTTCAGTATTTCGTATCTATGCCGATAAAAATGGTAATCCTGCCCCCTATTCCAAAAACAATGTGCCTTATAAACCTAAATATTCACTCCCCATATCATTGAAGGGGGTTAACAAAGGCGACTTTACTTTCGTATTCGGTTATCCCGGACGCACACAGGAATACATTCCTTCTCAAGCCATTCAGCTCACGGCCGAAGTTAAAAATCCGGTTTCAATCAGGCTCCGGGATATCCGGTTAAACATCATGAATGAGTACCAGAATCAAGATCCGCTGGTCCGTATTCAATATGCGTCAAAGAATGCAGGCATAGCAAATGGCTGGAAAAAAATGATAGGTGAGAGCCGTGGGATAAAACAAATTAATGCCATTGCAAAGCGGCAGGAATTTGAAACCAATTTTATAACCTGGGTCAATGCTTCAGAAGAAAGGAAAGAAAAATATGGCTCCATACTGCCCGAATTTTCAAAGCTCTATTCTGAGTTGACGCCGCTTAATCTGGTGTCAACCTATTTTTCTGAAGGCATCATGGGTACAGAAGCGGTAAGCTACGCGTCTGGTTTTTCCAATCTTGTAATGCTGTGCAACGATAAAAGTACCACGGCTGAAAACCTTCAAAAATCAATTGAAGCCTATAAGCTGAACGCCCAATCATTTTTCAAAGATTACTATCAACCGATCGACAAAAAAACATTTGCAAGTCTTACAAAAACGGTTGTTAATGAACTGGATCCAAAATATCTTCCGCCCGTTTTATCAGCACTTGTCAAAAAGTACAAGGGCGACTATACGTTAATGGCAAACGAACTCTTTGAAAAATCTATTTTTACAGGCAAAGATAAGATAATCGCTTTTTTGAAGAGCTTTAGGGCAAAAGACTATCGCAAGATCGAAACAGACCCAATATATCTCATTGCCAATAGTTCCCGCCAGTTTATGGATGCAAATTTTGCAGACAGGCTGAATAATTTACAGTTAAAGATAGACAGCCTGCAGCGAATTTATATGGAAGCTCAGATGGAGATGCAACCCGCTAAACGTTTTTATCCCGATGCCAATTTAACTTTACGGGTTGCTTACGGCAAAGTTGATGATTATCTGGCAGCCGATGCAGTTTCCTATCTTCACTTTACCACGTTGAAAGGTATCATTGAAAAGGAAAATCCCGACATTTATGATTATGTAGTCGAAAAGAAGTTAAAAGACCTGTATCGTAATAATGACTACGGTCAGTACGCCGATAAAGATGGGCAAATGCATGTCGGATTTATTGCCTCCAATCATACTTCGGGTGGAAACTCAGGAAGCCCGGTTCTTAATGCAGATGGGAATTTGATTGGAATAAATTTTGACCGGAACTGGGAAGGAACCATGAGCGATCTTACCTACGATCCGAATCTGTGCAGAAATATCTCTTTGGATATTCGCTATTGCCTGTTTATTATTGATAAGTTTGCCGGGGCACACCGGCTTATCGAGGAAATGAAACTGGTAAACTAACCCATTCTAAACTTTTTAACCCCCTTTCTTAATTTATGACTCATCGAAATAAACGGCTTATAGAAATAATCTTATTGGTATCCATATCAGGTTTAATAATTTATATTGCGGCAACTTTTTTAAGGCCTAAAAAGATATTAAGCGATGACAATTATTTGCCTGAGCCACGGATAGAATTTGGGATTGTTGTTGGTTCTTTCCAGGTGTATAAAAATGAAATCCAGGAAGGGGAAAATCTGTCATCCATATTGGGACGTTTCCACGTAGAGGGAAGTGCCATTGACAAGCTTGAAAAAGCGAGTGATTCGGTGTTCGATATCAGAAAGATCCGTGCTGGTAACAGATATACGGTTCTATGCACCAATGACAACCTAAAGAAAGCGCTGTACTTTATTTACGAACCGACCGATACCTCTTACGTGGTTTTTAATTTCAAGGACTCGGTACAAGTATATGAAGGACAAAAACAAGTAACGGTAAAGAAACAATATGCAGCCGGTACGATTAAAGGCTCGTTATGGAATACCTTTGGTTCATTGAAAATTGATCCGAATCTTGCCATTTCGCTTTCTGAAATTTTTCAGTGGACGATCGATTTTTATGCCATTCAGGAAGGGGACCAGTTTAAAGTCTCTTATGACCAGCTTTATGTCGGAAACAAATCCATTGGACTGGGGCGGATTCATTCGGCCTGGTTTTATCACAATGGCAAGCCTTATTATGCCTTTAAATACAATGATAACGGCACGACCGGTTACTATGATGAAAACGGAAATAGCTTAAAGAGAGGCTTTCTGAAGGCTCCGCTCAAGTTTTCACGCATCACTTCCAGGTTTACAAATGCCAGATTCCATCCTGTACTGCGAATCTGGCGTCCTCACCATGGTGTCGATTATGCTGCACCCCGGGGAACACCCGTTCATGCCATTGGTAATGGATCGGTACTTCAGGCAGGATTTTCAGGTGGTGGCGGAAAGACCATCAGACTTAAACATACTGCTGCTTTTGAAACTTCGTACATGCATTTGTCTTCTTTTGCAGCAGGTATAAGGAAAGGTGTCCATGTTAACCAGGGTCAGGTTATCGGATATGTCGGATCGTCAGGTCTGGCAACCGGGCCACATCTTGACTTTCGCATTTATAGGGGAGGCATTGCTGTTGATCCATTAAAAATGATATCCCCTCCGGGGATACCTGTTAGCAAGCAGAACCTGGCTATTTATACCAGGCAGGTTCTTTCCGAAAAAGCAAAACTTGCTGCAATGAAAATATGAAAGCATTGATGAGGCAAAGATGCTGAAACGCACAAATGCCAATGAACGTATTCATGATGGATTCTTATGGCTGGCCCAATACAACCGATTATCGTATGAAAGCATTATCCCGTCATGTTCTCACTTTGAACTCGTCCTCCATGAGGATGTTATCAAGTTTTACAGTTGTAATACGATTCTAAATTAATGACACCAATGTACGCTTTATGGCATCTTGCTTAAAAGCCTTTCATTTGAATTTGGGGAAAATCATCATGCCGGGAATATCGGATTCAAATTGATAAAATTCACCTTAATAGGATATTCATGTTATTGATTTTGCCTTATTCCAGATCCCATTATATCACTCATTTTTTTCGCTATCTCTGACATCATATTCCGAAATCGGAATTCATTCGAAAAGTGAATTAAAAATAAACGGGGATCGATCAAAAATGATCAATCCCCGTTTTTTAGCTAAATGCTAAATTCAAATCATAGTGTCTATTTGAAACTGGAATCATAGTTTTCAGGTCCCTTATCCCAGAATAAACGGGTATCGGCCCTGTCGCCACCAATTGCAGTTGCAGCTGCATTATAATTGGTGCTATTCAAAGTTTGTTCTGACACTGCATAAGTATAACGGACAGGTACACCATTAACGGCAGGTACATGTTTTTGAGGTGCGATCAAACGAGGATAGTCCAATCTTCTCCATGAAGTCCATGCCGTGAATCCACGGAAATAATAAGCATACCATGCCTGAGTTCCAATCTTCTCACGCCATGTACCCGAAGCCGTGGTATAAGCTACGGCAGGTTGTGCAAGATAAGCAGCAGCATCAGCATCAGAACCACCCCAATATTTGATAGAGGATTTGATTGCATTGTTGTAATGGGTTTCAGCCGTTCCGCCAACATTAAAGCCTCTTTCAACTGCTTCAGCTAATAAGAACTCAACTTCAGTATAGTCCATAAGCACAACTTCGCTGGTTGGAGTTAACCGAAGATTGTCAACGTGGGTGTATGCGTTGTAGCTATTAGACGCACCTTGTTTACCCCCTTTATATACTCCAGTAACTCCCCCAACTTTGGTCCACATATAACCATCCCGTCTTGGGTCGTTCAAGGTATTCATAGCATTAACCAAATTGCTGGTTACAACATAATCAGATCGTCCACTCCCAACTATTTCTGTATAAACAGGATTTTGGTTTGGAGAGTCAGGAAGAAAAGCTACGGCAAACTTATCACCGGTCGTATGAGAAGTAATAGGATCACTGAATACATTGGGTGCAGCAGATTCAATAATATTTTTTGCATAAGTAGCATCAAGATCAGAAAGCATAAGCCCCATTCTTAGTTTTAGGGTATTTGCAAACTTAATCCACTTTGCAGTACCGTCAACCCCGCCACCAAAAACATTGTCATAGCCGGCACCCATTCCTCCATAATTAGGATCTAGTTTTGCAATAGCAGCATTTAAACGGCTAATCAAATTCTTGTAGATGGTTAAACCATCATCATATTTTGGATTGGGTTTGGTATAATCCAATGCTTCGGTATATGGCACGTTGCCATAAGTTTCAACGACATTGCTCCAGGCATATACTGCCATAATTTCATTGATTGCCAACTCGTTATCCCTTTGTTGCTGACTCATTCCTACAAGAGGAGTTGCTTTTAAAACCCGGGCAGCCTCTTTATAATTCATCAACACATTCCGATACATGATATTCATGTGGGTGGCGGGAATTGGTCTTGTGACCATATCATAATCACTTTCATTCGGATACGTAGTTTCAGCAAAGTGCTGTGCAAAAAGCTCAGTGTTGTTATCATTTACGTTGAACGTAAACAGCTGGTCCAGTAAAGCTCTGGTTGCTCCGTTAAAAAGTGCTTCACCGGGAACGGAGCTTGCATCCTTAGTATTCTTATTCAATTGATCCAGCTTTTGACAAGCGGCAAATGAAATGAATACTAATAAAGATATTAATATTTTTTTCATAGATTTTTAGTTTAGAAGTTTAGCTTAATGTTGAAACCAAAATCGCGTGTGCTGGGAAGTGATCCGAGTGAATAACCCTGAACGTTTCCTGCGGCCAATCCTGATTCGGGATCTGCATAAGGCAAGTGTTTGGAGATGATCCAAAGATTGGATCCGACTGCACTGACCACAATGCCCTTAATTCCTGATTTCTTATACAATGAACTCGGAATATTATAAGACAATGAAACTTCCCTTAGTTTAACATATCCGGCATCATAAATAAAGGCTTTATTGGGTTCTACCATGTAGCCCCATCCGGCATATGACGTTGCATCCACACGTGTTTTATTTGGAGAACTTACGCCATTGATCACATTTACCCCTTTGATGATATATCCACCACTCTTGGCGTCATAACCTGCGGTTGGATCGCCAATAACCGGGTCACGTACCGGATTTCCCAAGTCGTTTACACCTGCAGTTTCAGGATATAAACCGGTTGCCATACCATAATACGTGTCAAGGCTATAGATATCGCCACCTTTTTGAATATCAATCAAGAAACTTAATGCAAAATCTTGGTAAGTAAAGGTGTTATGAATACCACCTGTCCAATCGGGATTTACATTACCGATGACTTTGTCGGCCGTTGTTGAAGGAATAGGAAGTCCATCTTCTGCACCGATAATTTTATTGCCTTTTGCATCATAAGTATAATCAGTTCCTTTTAATACGCCATAAGGTTGTCCTACGGTAGCATTTAAAGTAACATTACCCTGGAAAGAACCTAACTGCAAATTTGAAATCCCCGGATAAAGTGAAATCACTTTATTCTGGTTCTTTGCAAAGTTAACATCCATACTCCATTTGAAATCGGATGTTTGAACAGGTACCAGGTTTACGGTTAGTTCTACACCCTTGTTCTGGATTTCTCCGGCATTAACATACATGTAATGATATCCGGTAGTCTGGCTTAACGTTACAGGCATGATCTGGTCTTTTGAATAAGTATTGTACAAAGCAAGGTCAAAACCTATTCTGTTTTTCAAAAATTTCATTTCAAGACCGGCCTCATAACTTTGAGTGGACTCCGGTTTCAAATTAGGATTGTTCTTAGTATCGGAGAGTGTGTACAATGCACTATTAAATGGAGCACCTACAACATATTTATCTTTGAGCTGATCAAACCCTGCAAGGTTACCAACCTCAGCATAGTTTAAACGAACCTTTCCAAATGACAACCAACTCGGCTTGAATGATTCGGAGAAAATATAGGAACCGGTAATTGAGGGATAGTAATAGGTACTATTCTTAACAGGCAACGTCGAGGCATAATCCTGTCTGAAGGTAGCATCTAAAAAGTATTTACTCTTGTAGCTTAAAGATGCACTTGCATAGAGACCTCTTACTCCAATAATAGAGTTATACTCTACAGGGAATAACAAACGACCCAGACTATTTTGAATGGAGTAAAGCTCAGGAACAGCTAGTCCGCCATTTGTGGAATTAGTAGTTGTGGAATAATTAGTTCTTCTTTCAGTTGCTCCTAAGATTCCTTTTAAACTGATATCTTTACCAAAGTTCTTGTTAATGTTTAACATGAAATCATAGTTATACTCGCTGAAGGTAATGTCCCTTTTCAGATAACCGGATCCAACGGTGGGGGTTGGTGTACCTAAACCAAAAGTAGTCGGAACACTACCAATTGCTCTGCGTTCTTCCTGATACTCATTATATGAGTCAGCAGAAACACGACCAAAAGCACTTAACCAATCTGTGATTTTGTAGTCTAATGACACATTACCAATAAAACGATTTCTTCCGTCATCTTCATAATTTTGATAACGCGTAAAATAGGGATTATCCCAAAAGATCGGTGCACCTTTCAGATATGGACCATAATTCCAGGAAATATTTCTTTTCGTGATATCATAAATGGTCTTCAAATCCTGATAATCGGTGTTTGTTTCCATCCATTGCCTCATACTGGTTAAAATATTATCATTATAACCGGTAGAGTTACGTCCGATTGCTGACTGATGGGTATAATTTGAAGAGGCTGTAGCGGTAAGCTTGTCGGTCACTTTCCAGGAACCGTTTACCGAAACATTATCCTTTTTCAAAGAACTGTTTGGCATCAAGCCTTTTGAATTATAGTTAGTATAGGATAAACGGACAGAACCGTTATCGGTCGAATTATCAATCGATACGGTATTAGTGGTCGATACCGGATGATTAAAGAAGGTGATCGGACCATTTTTGGCTGCAGTCCAAGGTTTAGTCTGGCCATACCATGGTGACTGTGGATCAACAGAATACCATCCATATACTGGATGTCCATCATACTTTGCACCATATGAAGCATCTTCGGTTGTTGGTACCCAATCATACATCGTACCGGTACTACCACCAGTTGAATTTCTGCTTTCAAACCATGCATCTCCATTGGGGCCATAACACTCAACATAACCAGCGCCATACTTTGTTTGATAAGTTGGGAAGGTTGATTTGTCGATCGAACTATAGGTTAAGTTACTACTCAGAGTAACCCCTATACCTTTACTCTTTGAACTTCCTTTTTTGGTAGTGATCATGATAACACCGCCCGAAGCACGTGAGCCATAAAGTGCGGTTGCAGCTGATCCTTTCAAGACGTTAATCGATTCAATATCGTCAGGGTTAATATCGGAAGCTGCATTACCATAATCGTATCCTACGGCTCCTTGATTTTGTGTGCCTGCACTTCCAATGTTGTTATTGATAGGAACCCCATCAACAACATATAGAACCTGATTGTCACCTGTTAAGGATTTATTACCACGCATTACGACGTTGGTAGATCCACCCATATTGGTATTCTTTTTAACCTGAACACCGGATACTAACCCGGATAAGTTATTGACAAAGTTATTGGTTCGAACGGCGGCAATATTTTCACCTTTAACTTCCTGACTGGCATATCCCAGTGATTTCTTATCACGGGTGATACCCAGGGCTGTTACGACCACTTCACTTAGTGCAATGGAAGAAGCCTTTAATTGTACATTGACTACCGAACTATTTCCTAAAGCTATTTCCTGCTTGTCGTATCCGACAAACGAAAAGACTAAGGTTTTAGACGTTTTTGGAATCTTCAGGGAGTATTCTCCATTGACTCCGGTTGTGATTCCCAGATTTGTTCCCTTGATCGCTACGTTGACCCCGGGAAGAGAAGTACCGTCATTCGCATCGGTTACCTTACCGGTAACAACCTTTTGTGCGAAAACCATCTGCACTCCGCAAATCAGAAATAGTGTGAGCTTGTATGCTAACTTTCTCATTATTTGATTAATTTGATTTACATTTTTGTTTTTAGTACTGTGTTTGTGTTTTGATATTAATTCCGTCTTTTTAGTTTTTCATATGGTAAGGTTTAGTAAATAAATTCGATTGTGCCAATAACAAAAACTTGTATCAATAGAAAATTTATGATTTCGACCCAATTATAAAAAAAGATGCTTTTTTCAAAAAAACCATTGCATTATGAAATAAAATATGCAAAAGTACACTGTTTTTTTCCATAAGAGGCCATATAAAACACCCCCCTTAACAAAATAAACCCATTATTCTGTTTTTTCTGCAGATTTTATTTTTTTTGTTAAATTAAGATAAATTCTTTTTTTAATTAAGAATAATAGTTATAGCATTTACATATCTGTATATTCGATACAATAGTTTATCACTGTGAAAGTGAAACTTACACATTTAAAAACCCAAAGAAAATAGGAGGAAAAAAAGGACACCCTACAAGGCACCTGGGAAGTGTTCCCCAAAAAAGGTTATATCTATTTTGTATTGTTAAAGAGTTGTTTATAAATATATTTTATAAACGATAGACACAATAAGCCCATTCCCCGTCATTGCACCCGGAGAATATCGTCACTGGACAAGGAATACTCTTCTTTTAATTTTTCAAGGTAACGATCCAGTCACCCGGTTTATTGATCCGTATTCGAATGGTGTTTGCGGTTGTTGAAGTACCAATTTTGTTATTACAATTGTACTGAATATCAAATTCGAGGGGAAATGTTGCATCTTCATAATAATATCTGCCAAAAGTTGTTCGTAAAGATGCCTGACCTTTTACCGTTATATTTGCGGGTATATAGGCTTGTGTAACGGGATCAATGATGGTTATTTCCACTTTATTGCCTGCACCTGCACTGTATATCCGCGCATTTACAGCCCCGGTTTTATTGGAGACCTCATAAGGCTCTCTTCTTTCCTTTCCAATGTATTTATCGGCTTCCCAATATCCGATAAGAACCGAGTCCTTTCCCATCCCTTTTAACGTCAAAACGCCTTTGCCTTCTTTCAATCCACTGTGAAATGATCCCTTATAGACATTACCATCGCTATCTGTATAAACCCCTTCGCCTTCCGGCAATCCTCTTTTGAATTCGCCAGTGTAGGTATCCGATCCAATCGCGGTCCCTTTACCATGAGCAAGACCCTTCTTTAGTTCACCTTCATATTTTCCGACCAATTCACTCTTAATGACAGGTCCAAAGGTTTTTTGACAAAAGCCCGGGAGAGATAAAGCACAAAGAAGTACGGATAATACAAAATAATTTTTCATGACGTAAGTATTAACACATAAATGCCTTAATTAAACCAGAATCACCTACAATAAAGATACAATTTTTTGGCTAAGAAATGCTGGATTTTGAAAAAATATTTAACCGATAAATGCATTTCATTCAAATGGTGGCATATGTCATATTTAATATGCACACATGCCACCATTTCTTAAAAATCGAAATTAAAGCCCATTAATTCTTAAGGGTAATGGACCATTTACCCCCTTTATTGATTTTGATATGGATTGAATTATCAGCCATTGGAGTATCACCAGTGGTATTGAAACCTAGCTTGGTTCTGCACCGGTAACGAATATCGAACTCGATCGGAAAACTTACATCGTCAAAAAAGTATTTATTGTACGACGTATCATTACGGGGATTTCCCCGCCCTATCATATTGATTGTAGCAGCAATATTGGCATTGTCTACAGGGTCAATAGCCGTAATATCAATGGTGTTTCCAGGTCCGGTACTATATATTCGGGGAGAAACATTACCAATTTTATTGGTAATCTCGTAAGGATCTACCCTGTCTTTACCCATATATTTATCATCCATCCAATATCCACTCTTAGGTTGTTCGTTTGAAGAAGAAGCCGGAATAAATTCGCCTTTTCCTTCTTTCAATCCATATCGAAAAGCACCTTTATAAACATTGCCGAGACTATCGGTATAGACGCCCTGGCCATCGGGCAAGCCTTTTATAAAATCGCCGGTATACGATTCTTTACCTGTGGCTGTACCTTTTCCGTTAGCCAGACCTTTTTTTTGTTCACCTTCATATTTTCCGGCCAATTCTTTCTTCAGAACAGGTCCTTTCTCATTCTGACAAACACCGAATGAATAAAACGCCAAAAAAAATGTAGCAAAAAGAATAATTTTTTTCATGGTGATAAATTTAAAATGTTTTCAAAAACAAAAGGTTATAATTAAGACAGCAAAAATCATGCAATAAAAATAATCATTTTTCTTATTATGCAGCTGTAAAAACTTAATTAAAAAATCGCTTTAAAAAAAAACGACCGTCCATAGGGACGGCCGTTTTAGGTTTAAAAATTTTTAATTTTTAGTATGATCCCGAATAAACAAGGGTATCGGTTGCAGCACGGTTAGTTGGACCTGTACCCCAGTAAACCGAGAGATAGAAGGTCTTTGTAGCCGGATCATACCGGTTTGGATAAGCAGTATTCATAGTAACTGCCGGGTATTGAGGATCGATAACAGAAATCTTGTTCGGAACAGTAGAATCATCAATGGTTATCTGCCATGCGCTTATACCTCCAACAGAACTCTTACCATCACCCCAAAGATGTGTTTTCCAATATGTCACTGATTTTGCACCGCTTGTACCTAATTTCCAGGCCATATGTCTTACATTTCCGGATAAAACATTGTCACCGGCACGCAAAATATAGTAACTCAGGTCATAAGAGCCTTCCCATTTGTTGGCAACCGGTACCTGAATAATGGTCGATTGCTTGTTTGCTGCAATCATCACATTATTGGAAACAGCCGTGATTTGCAATGGAATGGCATAAGCTGTGGTCAGACTCAGCTGATCTGCATGTTTCAGCGTAATATAGGCATAACCGTTTCGGGTTCCTTTCTTAATCACAACCGGATTTACAGAAATGTTAGGACACATTACCAAGGGTACATATGTTGAGGCATCATTACCGGCAGCAACCCAGTTTTGCTTAGCAGTAACATTATAAGCATCCAAAGCACTTTGGCTGATTGTAACGGTCACCGTAATGTCAGAAGTTGGAAGTGCATCGGTTGCGATATTCACAAAGGCACGAACCGTTTGATCTGCGGGCAAATTATTGATCGTAGATGAAGTCAATCCATAATTGACAAATTCGGCATACATCTTTCCCTTTAGGGCGGAAGTCCAATCCGTATTTAATTTATCTTTCAGGCAGGAATTAAACAGCATCGTACCCGCCAGAAAAGTAATTATAATCAATATTTTGTTTTTCATAATTATCGTTATTAATCGTTATAATTAATTGCTGAAATAAATTAGCGGTTCTGCCAGAATATCTTAGCTGAAAATAAATCCGGGGTTGATCTTCCAATGGTTGGAACATTATCGCCATTTGTCGATATTTCACGTTGAGGATAAAGCAACCTGACGGGAGGTGTAGCATTTTTCTTTGCAGGATCTGTTGAAAAATGCAGGAAGTTCGGGAAACCGGTTCGTCTGTAATCTGTCCAAAGTTCAACAGGGGTGTTTCCACTTAACGAAACCCATTTTTGGGTCATGATCAACTTTATCTTATCGGTTGCAGCAGAAAAGTCAAAATTGGGATCGCCTGCATTTTGTTGCACGAAATTGTCATAATCTGAGGTAGGTCCTACGCCAAAGACAGTACTCCATTTATTGGAATTAAGTCCAAGATAATTAAAGTTGGCTTTGATTGCTGCATAGTAATAAGTAGATGCATCTGCAGCCGTGCCAATCCATCCTCTTTGAGCTGCTTCAGCTTGCAGGAACAGACTTTCGAAATCCGAAAGAATGATTGCCGACATATCGTAACTATGGCCCACTACAAAGGTATTATCGGTAGAAGGTGTACCTACATCTCCGGTACCGATACCTGAACAGGAAGCCGTAGGAAGCTGGTTTCCAACGCCGAAGTAATTACCCTTCATTGAATAGTTTCCAAAGTAGCCATACAATGCAAAAGCACGGAAATCGCCAAAGTTGGCATTATTCCAGGTGTAATCCAGGATATCTTCATTGGCGTTATAATAATTGAAACCGCCATCGGTATGTGAATCAGGAGTACCGGGGGTATAAAATGCCATCCAGGTTGGATTTGCCTTGGTGGCTGAATGCTGATAACCCGGATTAACCATGGCCCCTTCTCCTGCCCCAATAAAACCGCCTTGAATTGCAGTAATTTTTGCCTTGATGTAACTGTCATACCTGCCTGTCATACCTGCCTGATGAAGCAGGATACGCAGTTTCAACGTATTTGCAAACTTGATCCATTTTGTGACATTACCAGCATACATGACATCTTGTGTCGGAGTAGGAATGATTACATCAGTCGGTGCATTTTTCATAGCGGCAATACCGGCATCAATCTTAACGATCAAATCTTCATAGATTGTCTGTTGAGGGTCATATTTGGGTTTCATGTTGGCTGAACCCTGAAAAGCCTCAGAATAAGGAACATCGCCATACAAGTCAACCAGATTCTGGAAGATATAAGCCTTCATAATCTTGGCAATACCCAAAGTTATGGCTTGCTGTGGAGCCGTAGAAGCCTTTTCGATATCATCGAATCCTTTTGCCGAAAGATACAATGCATCCCAGTTATTCTGATAAGATGAGTTCCGGATATTATATTGCGTCAAATCGGCATTAATGGTATAACCACCCGCGATAGACCAAACGCCATGCCACAGATAAATAAAGTCCCATTTCTTAGGATCATTCATGGTACCGGCAGTTAA
>JAUZOM010000117.1 GCA_030706465.1 Bacteroidota bacterium
ATAGAGACAGTTCAACGGGAGTATAGAGAGGGTTTCGAGGGGGTTCAGTGTGGCCTACCTAACTGAACCCCCTATGAACCTAGGAGGTAATACGGTTGAAATACGGTTGAACCCAGACTGAGAAAACACCCTCTTATGACGTCACCCAGGTTGAAAATGCTCCCACTTTTGAAGAAGGAGACCTTATTTTTCATTTTTCTTCCCACTTGTAGAAAATTGAATGCCCAACGAATCTTTCCTTATTTTTCGTTTGCATTTGTGAAAATATTAATACATTTGCAGGACGTTGGCTGATAGTCAGGAGGATAACAATGATTATTTAATGAAATCTTGCTGGAAAGTTGCGCGAAATGATTTCTCAACGGCCTTGTTTGCCGGTTTGGGTATTGCGATTTCCAGTTTACATACTGCTCAATTTGAAATGAATAAATGATAAATAGCTGTAAAAAAATCTGAGAAAACAAATCGGATTCAAGGTAATAAGGGGCACAGGTAATTCGTTTTAAATAATACTCATAAGATACCGATATATGCTTGAAAATAAAGAACAAGTACAGATACGAACCATCATCTACAAAACCGAAGCGTATAGGATAGAACTGGAGGTCCGGGATAAAGTGCTCCGGAAGCCGCTGGGGATGAGCTTGTATGATGAAAACCTGGAAGCAGAGAAGCAAGATACGCATTTCGGAGCCTACCGTAATGACCAACTTGTGGGCGTACTGATCCTAACCCGGCTAAACGCAACGGAGGTCCGGATGAGGCAGGTTGCGGTGCTTGAGGAATGGCAAGGACAGGGTGTCGGGAGTGAACTGGTGTACTATGCAGAGCAGTATGCCAAAAATAAAGGATATACAGTGATTTTATTACATGCCAGGAAGACGGCAGCAGGCTTTTATGAAAAACTGGGATATGAAAAGACCGGTGACGAGTTCCTGGAAATAAATATTCCTCATTATAGCATGCGTAAATCTTTAATTTGTAGAGCGTAATACCCTTTGCGCAAATAACAGAATTCAATTTCGGCGTTGTCTCCTTAGCCTGTTAAGTTGTCTCGCAACGGTATGAGTCACTGTCCGATCAGAAGACAGGTTGGACTGTTTTATAATCACACTTGGCCTAAGATGACAGCCTTCGTAACAAAGTTTGAGTAAACCGGTTTCATATCTGAGTAGGAGGGGATATTGACTCAAAATTAAAGAAGCAGACAACCCGGTATTTTACAGGTTTGTAGAAGGTGGGCGTTAGCTTGCCATTCATGCTCTATGAGATATTGCAGGGCGTATATAAGTGAAGATGCCGGGATTTAGCTGATTAGATAGCCTCTTTTTATTTGATTACAGGATATTTGCAATTTTATTTGTTATAATAAAAAATATACGTCAAATGAATAAGACCCGATTGGAAGCTTTTAGTGATGGGGTGATTGCCATTATCATTACGATCATGGTGCTGGAACTGAAGCCCCCTCATGGATCGGACTGGCAATTGTTGCGGGATCTGGTTCCCAAGTTTATCAGCTATATTATCAGTTTTATCTACGTGGCCATTTACTGGAATAACCACCATCATTTACTGCACACGGTAAAACATGTCACCGGAGCTATTCTGTGGTCGAATACTCATTTGTTGTTTTGGATCTCGTTAATGCCTTTTGTGACGGCCTGGGCGGGGGAGAATCATTTTGCTGCATTGCCGGTGGCGGCTTATTCGTTTATACTTCTTATGGCGGCCATTGCTTATTTTATTCTTTCAAAAACGATCATTTCGGTACATGGGAAAGGCTCCCTTTTATCAACGGCAATAGGAAACGATCTGAAGGGCATTGTTTCAATGATCGGATATGCAACAGCTGTACCGCTTGCTTTTTATTACAGAGAAGGTTCTATAGCTATTATTGCAGCAATAGCAGTCCTTTGGCTGGTGCCAGATAGACGGATTGAAAAGAAGGTGAATGAGAACGAATGAAAATGAAAGAACCGTTTTGTATTGAATAGAAATTAGGGGAAAAGAAAAAGCAATACAGGAATAATGTACGATATCGAATCCCAGAATTCAACGCTGTAAAAGAAAGGTGAGAAACAGTTTTGGTTATTCAAGTAATGTCGTTTGCACAAGTAACTGAGTCCAATTTTGGCTTCATTTCCTTAACATGTTCAGTTGTCTCGCAACGGCATGAACCGTTGTCCGATCAGAAAATGTTTTATAATCACAGACGATATAACTTGATTATTGCCCTATAATCCGATCTTATCTTTTCCCGGATGTTCCACTTCCTCTCTTTCCGAAATTCCCGGATGAGGGTTTTACATTTTTGGAAGTTCCTGTCTTTTTACCATTTGAGTTACTGGAACGTTCACGTAACTCTCTTGATTTAGGATTTGGATTGGAAGAACGTTCTGATTTTTTGGCAGGAGTTGAAACCGGTGCCCGTTGTGCGGTTCTTTTTGTTTCACGTTCAATGCTTCGGCTTTCTTGTTCCGTATTCTTACCTCTTACCTCTTGCCTCTTGCCTCTGCTTACAGATGCTTCTTTGGTAGACGATGAATTTGCAATAGCAGCCATGATTTCACTCATTTCATTGAGTTCAAGTTGTCGCCATTCTCCGATTGGCAAGCCTTTCAGGTTAATGTTCATGATACGTGTCCGTTCCAACCGGACCACTTCGTAGTCAAAATACTCACTCATCCGGCGAATCTGACGGTTTAAGCCCTGTACTAAAACAATGCGGTAAGAATACGCTGATTCTTTGATTACCTGACATTTCCTGGTTATTTCACCCAGAATAGGAACACCGCTTCCCATTTTGAGAATAAAATCATCGGTGAGGGGTTTGTTAACGGTAACCAGATATTCTTTTTCGTGGTTATTCCCGGCGCGCAGGATTTTGTTGACCATATCCCCGTTGTTGGTCATAAAAATCAAACCCTGGGAATCTTTGTCCAGTCTGCCGACCGGGAAGATGCGTTCATGATAGCCAATGTAATCAACAATGCTGCCCTTGGCCCCAATTTCAGTGGTGCTGATAATGCCTGCGGGTTTATTGAATGCCAGGAAAACAAAATCATCGCCTGTTTTAGCTTCAATCAAGTTGCCACTCATCAGTACCTTGTCTTTTATCGAGACCTGATCTCCCAGTTTGGCACGTTTACCATTTACCATCACATGACCTAGTTCGATCTGTTTGTCGGCTTCACGGCGGGAACAGACGCCACTGTCGCTGATAAATTTATTAAGCCGGATTTTTTCGGTCATAGTGATATTTTAATTGGGAAATGAATAAAAGGAAATTTAACTCTTTAAGATATCCAACAATTCGGTCACTATCATCGCAGTGGCGCCCCAAATTTCAATATCGTTTATTTTATAATAAGGTGCATTTACTTTTATTTTTCCAAAAGTGGAATAAAAGTCTTTTTCATCTTTGTTCTGGCTGTCATAGAATTCGTCGATATTGACCTCTATGACTGATTGAACTTCTTTTGTATCCGGAATGTATTCGGGTTTTTGAGCCGCGTACCCAACAAAGACTTTGACTAAAAAATTGCTGGGTGGAATATAAAGATCGGACAGCTGCCCTATAATTTGTATCTTGTCTTTTTCAACGCCGATTTCTTCATAGGTTTCACGCAGTGCAGTTGTTTCAAAGCTCTTGTCTGTATTTCCGTACTGCCCTCCTGGGAAAGAAATCTGCCCGCTATGTACTCCCTCGTATTCGCTTCGTTTTATCAGAACGGTTTTCAATTTCCCTTTTTCAGGGAAAAGCAGCACTAAAACAGCACTGTTTTTTGCTAAGTCCAGCCTGTTTGCTTTTTCTGAGGACTCATCGAATCGATGCCTTGGTGCCATTTTCTGATGAGAAGTTACTCCGGGCAAAGGTTGTTTTAATTTCTGTTTTAATCCATCTGTATTTAGAAGCATTTTTAAAACGAGTATTAGAAATCAATTTAAAAGAGCTAACCGATGAGATCCCCTGATTAATGACAGCCTGGAGTTTTCCCATCTTTAAAAAACTTTCAAAGGTACAACGTGTGCGTTGAAGTTTAAGTTTTCAGATCGTTCACTGGCAGATGATGCAGCCTTCGCATTTGGAGAGCTCCCCCCGCAGGCGCTTCTCTACCAAAAGTTTTATCCGGTCTTTCAGGGCATGGATGCGGATATTCTCAACGACATCGGTCGTAAATGCATACATAAGCAGCAACTTGGCTTCAGCTTCCGGAATCCCGCGTGATTGCATATAGAATTTAGCCGTTTCATCCAACTGTCCAATCGTGGCGCCATGCGAACATTTTACATCGTCGGCATAGATCTCCAGTTGAGGCTTGGTATTCATCTTGGCGGTTTTCTTGAGCAGGATATTCTTATTGACCTGGAATGCCGACGTTTTCTGGGCGTCTTTTGCTACCAGTATCTTGCCGGTGAATCCGCCTTTTGAATCATCGTCCAGCACGTATTTAAACAACTCGTTGCTGTTGCAATTCGGCTTGTTATGGGCTATGTACGTGAAATTATCCACTTGCTGCTTTTTATCGCCGATTACCATACCGCACAACAGCGTTTCGCAATGTTCACCTTCCAGGTCTATTTCAATGGAGTTACGGGTGACTCCGTTGTGTAAGGTGATGACATTGGTCAATACATTGGACGAGGTTTTCTGGTCAATCAGCAATGTGGACAGGTTGGTTGTTTTGGTATGCGTGTTTTCAAGCTTATAATGCTCATAAGAGGCATTTTCACCTACAAAAACTTCGGTAACCCGGTTGGAGAGGAAGCGGACATCATCCATCGTGTGGTCGCAGACAAGCAATTGCGCCCCGGCACCTTCTTCCAGGATAACCAGGTTATGGCTGTTAGCCATAAAGTCTACATCCGAACGCATAATGTTTATGAGTTGCACCGGTTTATCCAGCACGACTCCTTTGGGGACGTACATGAAAAAACCGTCCTGGGCAAAGGCCCCGTTAAAGGCTACCAATCCATCATTTTTCGTTGTACTGAGTTTCCCGTAATAATCTTTCAACAATTCCGGATGCGTGGAAGCCGTTTCTTTCAGGCTGCCAATGATAACCCCTTTTGGCAAGGTATTGTTTTTTGGTTCATTCACCGGATAGAAAGCGTCGTTCACCACAAAAAACAGGAACGAATTAATACCCGGGACATCGCACTTGAAGACCTCGTAAGGATTCACGGGTATTGTCAACCGGTTAATGTTTAATCCGTAATCGATGGAAAGCGGCTCTTTCAGGTCGGAGTATTTATAGTTTTCCAACCTGGAAGTTGGAAAGCCTAATTTTTCGAACAGTTCAAAAGAGGCTTCACGCGAGTTATTCATCACCGGGGCAGAATGCTCGTTGATGATCTCACGGTGCTGTTTATATAATTCAATATATTGTTCTTCCATATTTTCTTACCACTGAGGCACTAAGGACACTTAGAGCCACTAAAATTAATTCATATAAAATATTATTACTAAACTTCACTAAAAGATTAAAAATAGGTAGAAACACCAGACTATTCATTATTCTTTTGGTAGCAGGGCAAACTTTTCTGTTACCAGTGAAACCAATCCTGATTTTGTGACATTATCACAATTAAAATTGATAAGTAAACCTTTAGGCATGCCTGTCAATTTTAAATATGTTAGTAATTGAGCTTTATAAACAGGATGAATTTCTTCTACTGATTTTAATTCTACAATTATGCAATCATTAACAAGAATATCAAGCTTTAAATCGGTCTTCAAAGTTTTACCTTTATATACTAAAGGAATCTTCTCCTGCGAAGTTACATTAAAACCACCTGATTTAAGTTCCTCAATAAAACACTCTTCATAAATTGATTCCAATAATCCCGGTCCAAGTTGTTTATGAACCTCAATAGCACATGCGACAACTCTATAAGCTAAATCATTAATCAGCTTTTGTGTCATTTTTTATATATCTATTTGTTCGAATCTGTTTTGAACATGTAAATTTATATGTAGCACCGGAATTATTATTCTAAGTGTTCCTATGTGTACTTAGTGCCTTAGTGGTTACTCGCCTTCCACTTCCTTCTTAATCCAGTCGTAACCTTTAACTTCCAGTTCCAACGCCAGTTCTTTGCCGCCTGTTTTTACGATACGGCCATCATAAAGCACGTGGACGAAGTCCGGGATAATATAGTCCAGGAGTCGTTGGTAATGGGTAATCAGTATGCAGGCATTGTCGGGACGTTTCAATTTATTTACCCCATTGGCCACAATACGCAGGGCATCAATGTCCAATCCGGAATCTGTTTCGTCCAGAATGGACAACCTTGGATTGAGCATAGCCATCTGGAAGATTTCATTCTTCTTTTTTTCACCACCGGAGAATCCTTCGTTTACCGACCGGTTGGCCAGGTTGCTGTCCATTTCAACCAGTTCTTTCTTTTCGCGCATGGTACGCAAGAAATCAGCAGCCGACAAGGGAGGCAGGTTGTTATATTTTCTATGCTCATTCAGGGCAGTTCGCATGAAATTCACCATGCTCACGCCCGGGATTTCCACCGGATATTGGAAACTAAGGAAAATACCTTCCCGGGAACGGTCCTCAGGCAACATTCCCAGTAAATTTCTACCGTAGAAAGTAACATCTCCTTCCGTTACTTCAAAAGCCTGATTGCCCGAAAGCACGGAAGCTAATGTCGATTTGCCGGCACCGTTCGGCCCCATAATGGCATGTATTTCTCCTGGTCGAACTGTCAAAGTCAGTCCTTTTAATATCTCTTTGCCATTAATGTTGGCGTGTAGGTTTTTAATTTCAAGCATAATTAACCCCTAGCCCCTAAAGGGGGACTAAATTTGTTTTGTTTATAATTATTTTTTCATAACAGCTATTGCTTCTATTATAGATGCAGGCTTATTATCATTTGTTTCATCTAAATTCCCTTGTCTTTTATGTGCCTCTTGTAGCTTTTTACCATTTCTTGTATTACATCAAAAGGTGCTATTTTTAAGCGATAATTTATTGATAACATGAATTGTACTCATTATATATGATTTTAAAGAGTACACTCCTCAAAACCCCTTTAGGGGGCAGGGGGTTACCCAACCGAGCCTTCCAGTGTTATCTGCAAAAGTTTCTGTGCTTCCACGGCAAATTCCATGGGCAACTGGTTAAGGACTTCTTTCGCGTACCCGTTTACAATTAGCCCCACTGCATCTTCCGTTGAAATACCCCGTTGATTGCAATAAAATATCTGGTCCTCGTTTATTTTAGAGGTAGTAGCTTCATGTTCCACGACGGATGTATCGTTGTTTACGTCCATGTATGGATAAGTGTGGGCTCCGCACTTATCACCCAACAACAAGCTGTCACACTGTGAGAAATTACGGGCATTCTCGGCATTCTTATTAACCTTTACCAGGCCCCGGTAGCTGTTCTGCCCATGGCCGGCAGAAATTCCTTTTGAAAGAATATGACTGCGCGTATTTTTGCCGATATGTATCATCTTGGTACCTGTATCCGCTTGCTGGTAGTTGTTGGTGACAGCTACCGAATAAAATTCGGCCGAGGAATTATCGCCCATTAAAATACAGCCCGGGTATTTCCAGGTAATAGCCGACCCGGTTTCTACCTGCGTCCACGATATCTTAGAGTTTTCTCCTTTACAGATACCCCGTTTTGTTACAAAATTAAAGATACCCCCATTGCCGTTCTTATCCCCCGGATACCAGTTTTGCACGGTGGAGTATTTCACTTGTGCATTTTTCAATGCTACGATTTCGACTATGGCCGCGTGAAGTTGGTTTTCATCACGCATAGGTGCCGTACAACCTTCGAGGTATGAAACATAGCTGTCCTCATCGGCAATGATCAATGTACGTTCAAACTGGCCGGTATTGGAAGAGTTTATCCGGAAGTAAGTCGAAAGCTCCATGGGGCAACGAACCCCCTTGGGTATATAAACAAATGAGCCATCACTAAACACCGCGCAATTTAAGGTAGAGAAAAAATTGTCGGTATAAGGCACCACACTACTCATATATTGCCGGACTAAATCAGGGTGATTTTCCACCGCTTCGCTAAACGAGCAAAAGATAATGCCCAGTTCGGCCAGGTTTTCCTTGAATGTCGTTTTAACCGATACACTATCCAGGACAGCATCTACCGCCATTCCCGACAAAGCCTTCTGCTCTTCGAGCGGAATGCCCAGTTTGTTGAAAGTCTTCAGTAATTCAGGATCCACTTCATCCAAACTCTTAGGGGCGTTTTTACGGGGTGCAGCGTAGTAAGCAATGCTCTGGTAGTCTATTTCCGGAATCGTGAGGTGTGCCCATGTCGGCATTTTCAATGTAATCCAATGCCGGTAAGCTTTTAACCGAAATTCAAGCAACCACTCGGGTTCCTTTTTCTTGGCAGAAATAAGACGGACTACATCTTCATTGAGTCCGATTGGGATAATGTCTGTTTCGATGTCGGATGTAAATCCATATTTATATTCTCCTTGAGTTACTTGGTTTAATATATCTTCTGGCATAATATCAATTTATTAAAGAGATAGATGAAAAGAATCATCTTTTTTGAAATTAGTTGCAAAGGTACAAAAAAATTGCATTCTTTGAATGCTAATCTCTTAGTCCAATTGCAGTAGACAATAACACCTGTTGCTCTACGATTGTTTTCCAGGTTCTATTTCTTGACATTATTTGAGATGCGTAAATAATTCGATCTCTTTAAAAATAGCAGGGGGAAATGAGATATTTCTCATTTCCCCCTGCTGGAAGACTGGTTAACGATTGTTTTGCCGGGAAACTGGATATTCCTTTCCGCTGTCTTTTACCTGATTACCGGCAGTTGGCATTATTTTTTTTTTGCAATTGTTCCTGGATTTTTTTAATTGTCGATTCAATGGACTCTTCGGGTTCTATGACATTGTATTCGCTCCCGTCCAGCCGGATCTGTAACCTTAATTAATTGTACAAAAGTTCATGCCTTGTTGCAAATCCTTATAATACAAGAAGGTGGGATAACATATCCCACCAACCAGCAATACCATTTTCACATTTAATTAAGAACATGTTCGGAAGGACGGGAGTGCCTTGTGCATAAATTTGCCAGTTTACCGGATTCCGCATACCTCCCCAGGCATCATAGCTGTATTCGGCCGCTAAATTACCATTATTATCTGAAATTTGCGTAATGTTTAGCAATGTTACTTTTTACAGAAAATGGCGAGCATACACCCACCATTTCCCATTCTATTATTGTAAATTATTGCTTATTTTCAAGCTTTTATTTTTTGTATGATTAAAGATTTCCTTTCAAAAGGCCAATAATTACAGCAGAAAAAAAAGAGATCCATATTACGGAAACAGAGTAGATAATGACAATTTTTTTTTTGGGGTAAAGGATATTTTTTAATCAACATTTTATACCTATCCTTGTGAAATATAAGAAAATAATTTATGATATAAAACGGTGAAACAAATTGAATGAAAAAAGAAGTTGCATTATTTAATGAATCAATAGTGAAAATATGTAATTCTAAAATTGGTAAATATATAATATTAAAATACTTGAGCCACCACAAAACAATGAGCAAATTAATTGCATGCACTGTAGAACCTAACATCAATACTTTTGTTTTCAAATCTGTTCTTTCTGGATCACGTTCCTTGTATATTGATATAACCCCAATCCAATAAATATAATATATATTCCTGAACTTCATAACTGATTTTTTTGTATTTCGAACAAGATCGTTTAATGATTCCATGAACTTGGTCCGCCCAAATCTTGATATGAACCAACTGATTGATAATTATTACTCTTTGCAGAATTATATGAATTATAGATATCATAGCTGAATTTTCCCATCCCATAAACTGCTAGACCAGCATCAACTACTGGATTTTCATATCCAATCGCATCTAATGTCAATCCTCCTAGTGAAACAAATCCATCAACACAGTTAATAGGGTTAGCTTTACCTGAAGAAATCTTATCATAAGAATCATATAAAGTATATAGACTTGCTGGAGTTGATAATGCTTTTCCAAGTCCAAATTTCAACACAGAAGTTGCATCTTTCAGTTTAACAACACTACCCACAGCAGCAACACCATCAACATAGTTTCCAAAATTACTATTTATACTATTATTACTTTCTCCATACACATAACCATTTGTAAACAAAACATTATAAGTCTCTATAATTGAGTTATAAGCTGTTTCAAATGCTTTTTGCCCAAAATACTCACTTCTTGCACCCTGTTCGGCATTTGCTACAGATTTTTGCAGGTTGCTTTCAAAATTAACCGGCTGTGTATTAAAGAAACCACCCTGATAATTTGCATAAACCGGGGAAAATGTACTAAAATCTTTTGTTTGCACTCCGAACCCCGGACCATACGGCATTCCATTGGGTCCATTAAAAGCCCCGTCTCGGCGGATATATACAATCTTATTCAACTGTACAAATGTTCATGCCTGTTACTGGGATTTGCAATCCCAGTTCTTTGTATTATAAGGATTTGTAATCCGATAAACTCTTCCATTCAAACCAGAGTTACCTCCAGTAATCCTTTTCCTCCTGCCCAATCAATGGCAGAGCTATACCTGTATTCTTCCGCCCGGTTGACGATTTCTGCTTTCACCGGATTTTCATGAATATAGTTAAGTTTTTGATTGAAATAATCATTCAGAAAGATCTCCTGTGCATCATTCCCTTCTTGCCAGAAACGGTAATTTGTAATCTTTTTATCATTCTTACCCGCATATTCAAATCGATTCAACATCCAGTCCCTACGGCTTTCCCCACTCTCAACCAGCAAAGTATGAAGGATGGCTTTACTCGTAAATTTCTTAAAATCACGCATAATATCAGAAACTCTATGCTCTCCCAAAGAACCGACAATCATATGCATATGATTGGTCATGAGTACCCAGGCATAAATAATCAAGCCTTTTTCTTTCTGGCAATACTGCAATGACTCAATGATTATATGTCTGTAAATAGGGCGTGTAAAAATATCCACCCAATCCACCACGGTATCCGTTACAAAATATACTTCACCGTTTATCCGATTCTTGATATTCCTGTTTTTATGAATTTAAGGTTTACAAATATAGTGAATGTTTTAAATATTTGTATTTGTCGGATTGCAAATCCTTATATTACAGAAGGCTGGGATTGCAAATCCCAGCCACAGGCATAACCATTTTCTTATTTAATCAAGGACATATCCGAATGGACGGGAAACATATCCGGAAGGACAAGAGGATTCCGCATACGCCCCAGGCATCATAGCTGTATTCGGCTGCTAAATTACCACTATTATCCGTAATTTAAGAATACTACCCATGTGATTTTATAAGAAATGGTGAGCATTTACACCCACCACTTCTAATTTGTTTCAAATAATATACTTTGATTTTCAAAGAATTATTTCTTTATCGCTACATGTGATAATATTATTGATTATTTCCAAAACCCATAAAAATGTACCAAAATAGGCATAAGAGCTAAAGCACATGCTATGAATAAAAACAGAGAAGTGAAGCCAATAACACTTCTTGATTTAGATTCCTTTATATAATGAGAAAATATCTTGTTCCTTTTTCTGTATAAATAAAAGTGATTAATGAAAACAATTACTATAAACAAACCAATATTTCCAAGAATTCCTAATTCTATAGGAATTATAAAATAATTAATTAGAAATAGCAGCTCATTTAAATAAAATGCTTGTATTATACTTAGAAAAATAAATGATGGCATTTCAGGCCGGCTATCAGTCCCTAACCACTTGTGAAATTGATATTGTTTATAATATAAATACTTCATTTGAATTGTTGTTTTAATGCATATAATCATCACTGCCTGGATACATAAACTCAGGATGAGAGTTTAATGTTTTTGGATATTGTTTCATAGCAGGAGAATAAATTAGCCCAAGTGGTCCCATGTAATAACCTCCAAAATCAATAAACATATTGTAAATTGTTTCAATTCCCGATGTTTTTTGATCCCGTCCTGCCGGATCTGTAACCCCCGTTCGCCGTAGCTTGTGCCGCCCAACGTTCGGCGAAGCGTCCCGCTTCGTCGCAGCTAAAAGGAAAGCTCTTGCTTTCCATATTCCATAGCCCCTGGTTTAATATGGAACGCTTATCGACGAAAAGTAGGTATTTCCCACTTGCTTTTAATATTCAAAACTATTTCACGGTTCGCATAACCGGTATTTTCTCTGTCGGCATATACGTTTGAACAATATCCAACAGACAGGACTTGCCCGCAAAATCACCGGCACTCGAATACACGTAATCTTCTGCTTTTTCGACTATTCCGGCACGTACCGGGTTTTCATGAATATACCCGATCTTCTGAAAAATAAATTTATCACTGTATATTAGTTCGGCATGGTTCTCCTGGGTCCAGACTTGATATTTCTCATTGCGTTTGTGCTGTTTTGCTGCAAACTCAAACAAGTTCAACATCCATTCTCTCCGGCTTTCCGATTCGGAATCTATTGCCAATAATATCTGCTTGGCTGTAAAACTCTTAAACTCCCGGATCGTATCACTTAACTTCCCTATCCCACTTCGTATTAACAAATGCATATGATTGCTCATGATCACAAAAGCATAAATCTCCAACCCTTTATGCTCCTGGCAATACTTTAAACTATCAATCACAATATCCCGGTACGCTTTCCGAGTAAATAAATCCACCCAGCGCACCACCTGAAACGTCACATAGTGCAACCCATCTTGTTCTATTATCTTGTAACCGGTACTCATCAGGCATTATATTTAACTATTAACACCACAAATATAATTCTTTTGGTTGAATTGCTAATACACTGAAAAAGAAAAAGGCACAATCTCTCGCGCCTTTTTCTTACTGTGCTTTTTTTCTCTGAATATGGAAAGCGGAGCTTTCCTTTTAACTGCGGCGAAGCGGGACGCTTCGCCGAACTTCGCATGCTAAACCAGACACTACGATCAACAGGGTCGTAAGCATATTTTTCCACTACATTCCCGTTGGCATCAGTCAATGCTATCAAAGAACCCTGATAATCGGAATAGGCATAGAGCAAACTATCTACTCCGTTATTCTGTATTAATATTGCACAACTAAGATAGTGAATTCTCTTAAAAAATGGTGAGTTAACCACCCACCATTCTCCATTCTGTTTTTATAAATTATGTTTGATTTTCAATAAATTAATTTAATAACGCCAAATCTGATACATTACCACTTATTTACAATATATAGGTGGTGAATAATCTGTCCCGATAATTAAATCATATTCATCCAAGTGGTTATTTATAAAGTCATCAATCTTGTATTTTATATATTTTTTCTCTTCGTTGGAAAATCTTGAATAAACCGATATTTTATTATTTTTCAGAAACAAATAATAGCCATTTGATTGACCTACAGTAAATACAATATCCGGGTTTTCTTTTAAAATATCTATAGCTAAATCAGTATAAAAATCTGATTTCCCAATAGCCTGATCCGGATAGTTTGAATATGCACCATCAGCAGAACCATAGAACACAGAATCTTTATAAAAGTAAACTTCTTCTATAAATAATCTTTTTGTATCTAAATAAGTAATACATAAGTATTATTGATATGTTTCTTAAAATTCGACCTCTCCCTAGATCCCTCTCCCAAGGAGAGGGACTTGCCGAGTGAAAAAATGGCACGATCCTCGTAAAAAGAGCTGCCGTGTCCCCTTTCTCCTTGGGAGAAAGGGTTAGGGATAGAGGTCTGTACTGTTTGAATTCGCATAAATAATATCAACTTAACAAACATATCAATAAATAATACGAACTACTTA
>JAUZOM010000118.1 GCA_030706465.1 Bacteroidota bacterium
AACTCTCGTTGCAAATTGAATATCAATTTCATAATCGGAGAATAGCACAACTAATTCTGAATTGATAAAATAAATTCTTAGAATTCAAACATTGTAAAAATCAATTCTCATGAAAAAACTTACGAAGCTATTGCTTATTGTTGTTGCTATCTTCACATGGACAAATGTTGCAATCTCGCAAAATACAGATTGTTTAGGAGTTACAAATTCAGCTTCTCAGGGAGCTTTTACTGATGGATATATTTATAGTTTTAAAACTGTAGGAACTGATGTCACTGTTACTTTTGAATTATTAGACAACAAAACTGGACTTGTAGCATTTATCCAAACGTACAATCCAAATTTTTCAGAAGTTGCGGCTACAAATATTAGTGGGAAAAAATTTACAAAAACATTCTCCGGGCAGATATTGGGAGATTCATTTAAGGTAGCCTGTAAATTTGCTTATGCCGGTTCGATGGCTGTAACTAAAGCTTTTACTTATATTGTAGGGAGTAGTTGTAAAACAACTGCATCTGATACGGAAGCACCGACATTATTTACCGTTAAAAAAGGCGCCATTACATATTCTAGTGTAGAACTATTGCTCAATGCAATGGATAATTCTGGTAATGTGATATATAAAATAACAAACGGAACAAACTCATTTGCTACTACAGGTACTTCGGGGGTTGAAAAGTCCTACACCATTAATGGATTAACAGATGCGACAGATTATACTTTTTCGGTAGAGGCCAACGATGTTAGTGATAATGCAGCTGCAAATAGTCCGATATTACTTGAGGCTTCCACAAAACCAAATACCAGTACTGAATGTGCTGGGAGTTATACTGATGCTCAACAGGGTTCTTTCGTTAAGGGCTATAATTATACCTTTTCTACATCAGGCACAGATGTTACAGTAACTTTTGATCTGTTAGATTCGGTAGTTGGGTTAGTGGCTTACGCCTGGACGTATAATCCGAATTTTGCTGAATCTCAAATGAGTTCTGTATCAGGAAGAAAATTCTCTAAAACATTTACTGGTCAAAACATTGGTACAACTTTTAATGTGGCATGTAAATTTGCTTTTTCCGGAGGAATGTCAGTTACTAAAATGTTATCCTATACGGTTGGAAATAGCTGTGGAGGAACTGCCGATACCCAGGCTCCGACAAATTTTACGACTGCTTTAGGAACTGTAACTTCAGGTTCGGCAGAGTTACTGCTTAATGGAAGTGATGATTCAGGTGCAGTAGTATACACAATTACTTACGGAACGACATCCCTTATAACAAGTTCAAATTCGGGTGTTCTAAAGTCCTATATTGTTACAGGATTAAATCCGTCAACTGATTATGTATTTTCTGTAACAGCAAAAGATGCTTCGGGAAATACGAGTTCAAACAGCCCGATTATCGTGGCTGCAACTACTACTGCTGTTGTCGTTCCAACAACTTCAGCCCCAACTCCACCAGCTTATTCCGCTTCAAACGTTATTTCTATTTTTAGCGATGCATTTACAAATATTGCCGGAACAAATTATAATCCGAATTGGGGACAAAATACTGTTGTTAGTCCAATTCAGGTTGGCTCAGACAACGTTTTAGAGTATTCAAATCTAAATTATCAAGGAACTCAGTTTGGAAGTAATGTAAATGCTTCTACAATGAAATACCTTCATATAGATGTATGGACAGCCAACGAAACATCATTACAAATCTATCCAATTATGAACGGTGATGCAATTGAAAAGTACTATCAACTTGCTCCATTAAACTTAGATCAATGGAATAGCTTTGATATCCCTCTTACTGCATTTACAAGCCAGGGATTAGATTTATCTGATTTGATCCAGTTTAAGATCGTCGGCTCGGGAGGTGAAATAGTTTATATCGATAATCTGTATTTTTATACTGATGCTAAAACGGATTTGTCAACGGTTTATGCCGCCAATAGCATTATTTGTTTTCCTAATCCGGTTCTGAATGAACTTACAATTTTAGCAAAATCAACGATTAACGAAATAACAGTCCGAAACATCTTAGGCCAATTTGTTAAGCAGGTTTCGGCTAATGAATGCTCAAAAACAATTGATTTAAGCGATATTCGTACAGGTAATTATTTTATAACGGTGAAATTGGCAAATGGCCAATTATTCACAAAAAAAATCGTGAAGTAATAACTTCTTTCAAATCCACAGAGAAGGAATAATTCTCTGTGGGTTCTTTTTCTGTTTTTCTACTAATTTTATCAACCTATCAACTTTTCTAAAATTAACATTCCATGAAAAACCGAAGCAAGCTAATCTTTATTCTTTTTCTGTCTTTCCTCATCTTAAATTTAAATGCGCAATTAGTCAATGTAGGAAGCGGAGGTTATACTAAAACTTTTCCCGGAACTGATGCTGCAGGACGCAATGCCATCCCTTCCGGTATACCTCAATTAACCGGAAAAGCCTTAGGTAAGCCAGTCCCTACCAGTGATTGGTGGTCAGCTTTGGTTAAAGTGCCACATGCTGATAATCTTTTTAATTACCCTTATACCCTAAAAACAGTTAATGCCGGATTAGTGGTAAGTTATATTCCTTCCGGAGTAATCGATGATCTATTACCGGTAACTGTTGGCGTAACAGGAATTAATGCTTCTAAAACGTCTGTTTCGGATTATTCCGATTGGACGGTAACCATGAACTGGAATGATGGAACCCATAATTTTGAAGCTACAGCCGGAGTCGGCATGCCTTTTTTGTATTTTACAAAACAACCCAATGATATGGCACAGGTTACGGTGACTTCAGGAACTGTCACCATTGCTAACGAGATGTTGGTTATTGCCAACGCTAAAAACGGTGCCAGTTTTGCTGTTTATGCTCCTGCCGGCAGTACCTGGGCCCAAAATGCTGGTGTATATACTTCCTCTCTTAATGGGAAAAATTACTGGTCAATGGCATTTATTCCGCTTACAGCGACGAATGTAACCTCAGTAGCCAATGAATATAAGAAGTATGCTTATGTTTTCCCTACAAACACTACCGCAACCTATACATATAACGAAAGTACATCGGTTGTACGTACCGATTTCAACGTACAAACAGAAGTAAAGGAAGGAACAGAAACCAATATGTTAATTGGTCTGTTGCCTCATCAGTGGGCACACCTGGCTGCTAATTCACCGGTTCCCGACAAATATAGCTATGCCACTGTCAGAGGAGAAATGAAAACAATGGCAGGAAATAGCTTTAGTGTGGAAAATACTTTCCATGGCATATTGCCGACATTGCCTTATGTTGATAATTACAGCAAGGGATTCACTCCCGGTGATTTGACGGCTAAGATTACCGGGTTGGAAAATACAACCCTTGCAACCTGGACTGACTCGTATAACGAAGGTCAGGTGATGAACCAGTTGATGCAAACAGCACGTGTAGCCAACGAGATGGGGAATACCGTTTCACGCGACAAAATATTAAACACCATTCAAACGCGTTTGGAAAACTGGCTTAAAGCCGACAATGGTGAAGTGGCTTTTCTCTTTTACTATAATTCCACCTGGGGAACCTTGATCGGTTATCCGGCCGGATATGGATCGGACAGCGGAATAAACGACCATCATTTTCACTGGGGGTATTTCATTCAGGCTGCATCGTTTGTTGCTCAATTCAATCCGGGTTGGGCAGCTAAATGGGGCGGAATGGTGGATCTGCTGATTCGTGATGTAGCGGGATATGACCGGAACGATACGATGTTCCCTTATTTACGTAATTTCAGTCCGTATGAAGGTCATAGTTGGGCCGATGGTTTCGCCAGCAACCCACAAGGGAATAATCAGGAATCAAGTTCGGAAAGTATGAATTTCAGCTCTTCGTTGATTCAATGGGGACAAATTACGGGCGATAAAACAATACGCGATTTGGGAATTTACATTTATTCCACCGAGCAAACAGGAATTGAAGAGTATTATATGGACACCCACCACCGCAATTTTCCTGCCAATCAAAAATACAGCCTGGTATCGCGTGTTTGGGCAAACAGCAATGACAATGGAACATTTTGGACAGGTGATATTGCGGCATCCTATGGTATTGAGATGTACCCGATTCAGGGAGGATCACTTTATTTAGGGCAAGATACCGTTTATGTGAAACGTCTGTGGAATGAAATTAATGCCAATACAGGCATTTCAACTAATCAGGCAAATCCTAACTTGTGGCACGATGTGATGTGGGAATACCTGGCATTTATCGATCCGGCAAAAGCCATAGAAATGTATAACTCTTATCCGGACAGAGTTTTAAAGTCTGGTATTTCCGATGCACAAACCTATCACTGGCTGCATGCCATGAATGCTCTGGGACGATTAGATGCAAGCGTTACAGCTAATTATCCGATTGCAGCCGCATTCATTTTAAACGGTCAGAGAAGATATGTGGCGCAAAACTATTCCGATACACCGATTACTGTTACTTTTTCCACCGGATACCAATTGCTTGTTCCTGCCGGGAAAATGGTTACAAATTTAGATGGAAGTTATTATGGAACCATTACTTCGTCATTTCCGCAGGCCTTTGTGGGTGGCAGTACAAAATTGAATGTCACTGTTAAAGAAGGTACCCCTGCAAAAGTAGAATTCATGGATGGTATCACTTCACTGGGAACAGTTACTGCTGCTCCATTTACTGCTACTGCAGCCAATTTGCAATTGGGCATTCATAATTTCTATGCAAAAATATATGATGGTGATAAATACAATGTGACTAATACAGTTCAGGTTCAGGTTGGAAATCAATTGCCATATGGCGGTACTGCTTCGGCAATACCCGGAACTATTGAGGCTGGGAACTACGATGTTTTCGAAGGAGGAGTCGGTCAAAATATCGCTTATTTTGATGTTGATCAGGTAAATGCAGGAACGTACAGAACAAACGAATATGTAGATGCAACCAATGATGCCACAGAAGGGGCCACAGTCGGTTGGATTGCCTCCGGTGAATGGCTGGAATATACAGTGCATGTGGCGCAATCCGGGTTGTACTCGTTTGCATTCCGTTCTGCATCGGGCAATGTGAATGGCGGAGGTCCGTTCCATTTGGAATTGGATGGTCGTTCTATTTCAAGTGATATTTCAGTTCCTTCCACTTCTGCAACAGCATGGGATGTGTGGGGTACTACCACAGTAAGCGGGATTCCTTTTACACAGGGGGATCATGTATTGCGTGTGGTTTTTTCAGCCGGAGAATTTAATTTCGGAAAAATGACTTTTACCCGCACAGGTGATATCCCTTATAGTTTCCCGGTCGCCAATGCCGGTACTGACTTGAAGGTTGTTTTGCCGTTAACTTCTGCAACCCTTGATGGCTCTGCAAGTTCCGAATCGGGAGGGAAAGCTTTGACCTACAAATGGAGACAAGTGT
This sequence comes from Bacteroidota bacterium, assembly GCA_030706465.1. Lineage (GTDB taxonomy): Bacteria > Bacteroidota > Bacteroidia > Bacteroidales > Paludibacteraceae > Paludibacter. The sequence continues at coordinate 5,393 of JAUZOM010000118.1, forward strand.
ATGGGCCAACTGTTATTCAATTCTCCGATTCTACGATAGCAAAACCAACGATCAACGGATTAGCGGAAGGGATGTACCGTTTAAAACTGGTAGTCACAAATCCGGATTTACGATCGGCTGATGATGAAATGCAAGTAATGGTTACAAGTACGGACAATGTTGCGCCAACGGTTTCGCTGACTTCTCCGGTTGACCAGTCTACTTTTATTGAAGGGAAACCTGTAACTGTTTCAGCGAATGCAAGTGACTTTGATGGAACTGTCCGACAGGTGGATTTTTATCAGAACAATACGTTGATTTCATCGGTAACAACTCCACCTTACACTATACAGTGGAATCCAACCGCCGGAAATTATGCAATAACTGCTAAAGCCACTGATAATGGAGGAGCCATAAGCACTTCGCCAGCTGTAAATGTCACCATTTCACCGGTTCAATCTTGTACGACTACTTCTACAGAAGCTTCACAAGGTTCATTCAACGTAGGTTACAAGTGCACCTTCGAAACAGTTGGAACCAATGTAAATATAACGTTTGAATTGCTTGACGACAAAACGGGTGCTGTTGCTTATTTGTGGAAAGAAACGCCATTCTCAGAATCAGCCATGGTTAATACAAGTGGAAAAATTTTCACAACAACAATCAGTGGACAAACCAGTGGCTCGACCATCAGTTATGCTTGTAAGTTTGCCTATTCCGGAGGATTGTCTGTAACAAAATACTTAACCTATGTGGTTGGTACCAATTGTGGAAACGGTGGAACCAACGATACCCAGGCACCGTCCGGATTTACGGCTTCTATAGGAGCCATTACAGGAACCTCCGTTGAATTGCTATTAAATGCTACCGATAATTCTGGAACCGTTGTTTACAATGCAACGTATGGAACTACTACGAAATCGGTATCTGCTCTCTCGGGTGTTCAAAAATCGCTTGTGATTACAGCACTCAATCCGGGTGCAAACTATACATTTAATATCTATGCAACCGATTTGGCCGGAAATGCAGCTGCTAATAACCCGATAATTCTTACTGCTACGACGGGAGCGAATACGAATACCGATTGTGGCGGAACTGCGTCCGATGCAGCTCAAGGAAGTTTTACAGCCGGTTATGCATACGCTTTCCAAACGGTAGGATCCGATGTGAATATTAGCTTTGAGCTGTTAGACGCTCAAACCGGTGTGATTGCTTACTTATGGAACTATACCTCCGGTTTTTCCGAAACCTCAATGTCAAATGTAAGTGGTAAGAAATTTGCCATTAAGTTGACTGGAAAAACAGCCGGAACGACTGTTCAGGTTGCCTGTAAATTTGCATTTGCTGGAGGCATGTCGGTAACTAAAACATTTTCTTATACTGTCGGAAATAATTGTATTGGTACTGATGTTGAAAGCCCAGTAACAAGTTCGCAATTCTTTTTCCCGAATCCTGTCCAAAATATCCTGCATTTGCAATTAACAGCTGAAAGCAATCGGGTCGTATTGATGGATATGATGGGTAGAAAAGTATTCGACCGGGAAGTACCTGATACCTATAACCTGGATATGAGTAATTACGGAAACGGGATCTATCTGATTCGGGTGGAAAATAAACAGGGTATTATGGATGGTAAAGTGATGAAAAAATAATTGATTAAAACTGATAATTTCAGGACATTGATTTATCCAATGCCCTGAAATTTAGCAAATAGGCATATCGTATTTAAAATAACAGTAAAATAATTTTATAGTAAAATTTTTATGGACAACACAAATTTAAAATTATCCTTCAAAGAAAAGGTCGGATACAGTTTAGGCGATACTGCTTCCCATTTTGTATGGGATATGGTAGGCTTTTGGCTCTTGTTTTTTTATACTGACGTTTATGGAATATCTGCCGCTGCCGCCGGCACCATTATGTTGGTAGCACGTTTCTGGGATATGGCTGTCGATCCGATTATCGGAGTTGTATCTGATAGGACAAATACACGTTGGGGGAAATTTCGTCCCTATATTTTATTTGGCGCTGTCCCATATGCCGTGTTAGCTATTCTGACTTTTACCACCCCTCATTTAGGGGAAATAGGGAAAATAATTTATGCAGGTGCTACTTACGTGCTTTTAATGACTGCTTATGCCGCCATTAATCTTCCTTATTCCGCACTTGGGGCCGTTATGACGGATGATACATACGAGCGTGCTGGATTGAATACCTACCGCTTTATTGCAGGTTTTTCAGGCCAGTTTATTGTTACCGGCCTAGCTCTCACCCTGGCTGAGTTTTTTGGTCATGGAAATAAAGCCCAGGGTTTTCAATATACGGTATTGATGTTTGCCGTATTAAGCCTGGTCTTCTTTTTTATTACTTTTCAGACTACCAAAGAACGGGTTCAACCTCCCAAAGAACAGAAAAATTCGTTGAAAGAAGATTTTAAGAATCTGTTTGCCAATAAAGCCTGGATTATACTGGCCTTGGTAGGAATTATTTCATTTATCATGTTTGCCATGCAAAATGCCGCGATTGCCTATTATTTTAAATATTATCTGGGCCGGGAAAATAACGTACAGCTGTTTAATGTGCTTGGAACGGTAGCTTTGATTGTTGCTCTGCCACTGTCCAAACCATTGGCTAAAAGATTTGGCAATAAAAATGTATTTATTGGCAGCTCGTTGATATCCGGCGTCTTTTTTATGTTGATCTACCTGCCCGGTATGCACGATATCACGACCATTTACGTTTTTAATATTATTGCTAAAATGGCTTATGCACCCGCTGTACCATTGCTTTGGACTATGATTGCCGATTCGGCTGATTATGGGGAATGGACAACTGGTCGACGCGCAACCGGACTTTATTTCTCGGCAGCAGTCTTTGCCCAGAAAGCCGGATGGGGAATTGGAGCAGCTATTGCTGGCTGGATTCTTACCCTTTCACAATTTGTACCGAACGTTGTCCAGAATGATACCGCCATTACGGGAATAAAATTATTGGTCTCTGTCATTCCGGGAATCTTATATATGTCGTGTGCATTGTTCATGATCTTTTATAAGATTGATTCAAAAACGACCGACTTAATGAAGAAGGATCTGGACGCAAAACGTGCGTTGGAATGAACCCAAAACCCTAAAGGGGATGGCTTTGCTTCGAAGAATACAAAATATTTTAAATCATAGATTAACAAATTAAACTAACTTAGTTCCCCTTTAGGGGCTAAAGGTTCTTTTTATTATGAATAACTTTTTTATAGGGAATAATCCGGTTAAATCCGGTCAAAAGAAGGCTACCGGACAGTTTGTAAGAATAGACGATGAAAAGTTTTACCAGATTAAAAACTTCGATTCCATGCAACCTTTTTTCATTAGTCTTGCCAGTGACTCCAATCTCTGGATGTACATTTCGAGTACCGGTGGACTAACCGCCGGAAGAAAGAATCCTGATCAGGCATTGTTCCCTTATTATACCGACGATAAGATCAATGAATCGGCCGAAACAACCGGTAGTAAAACGATATTTCATGTCCGGAAAGGTGACAATACCTTTTTGTGGGAGCCGTTCTCTGACCGGAATAAAGGGGTTTATGTACTGGAACGTTCCATCTTTAAAAGTACCATAGGCAATAAGCTTATATTTAGTGAGAAGAACTTCGATTTAGGCCTCACTTTCTGCTATGCATGGATGAATGCGGATGACTTTGGCTGGATTAAGAAAAGTTGGTTGATAAATGACAACAACGAACTTATAGAAGTTACGTTAGTCGATGGAATGCAGAATATTCTCCCTGCCGGTATCGACCGTCTTACTCAAAATACTTTCTCTACGCTGGTGGATGGCTATAAAAAAACGGAATTAGTACCGGATTATGGGCTTGCTCTCTTTCGGATGGAATCTATTTTGGTGGATCGGGCCGAACCGAGTGAATCCCTGCGTGTCAATACTGTCTGGAATTACGGGCTTGATCAGGCTTCTTATTTACTTAGTTCTGCTCAATTGAATACCTTTCGAAGCGGACAGGATGTTTTCCCGGAACAGGAATCGAAAGGGGTGCGGGGAGCTTTCTTCGCTTCAAACCGACTTTCATTGGAGGCTTCTGAAACAAAAACCTGGTATTTTGTTGCTGAGACGAATCAGGATGCCGCCCAGGTCAATAACCTGACAGAGTTTATTCGGAATACGAAGGATATTGCCTGTCTGCTTGAGAAAAATATTGAAAAAGGTACACGGGTATTACAGTCTATTGTGGCGCAGGCAGATGGAATACAGCAGACCGCTGATGAAAATGATATGGCACGTCATTTCTCAAACGTGTTGTTCAATACCATGCGGGGTGGAATATACAGTGAGAATTACACCATTTATGCCGCCGACTTCAATAAACAGGTGAAGCACTTTAATGTAAATTTGTGGAAGAAACACGGTGAATTTTTAAACAGTCTTCCTGTTTCAATCGGCTATGCTGCTCTTGATGCCCGGGTTCATGAACAAAATGATGCCAATTTGTATCGCCTTTTTCAGGAATACCTGCCGTTAACTTTCAGCCGCCGTCATGGCGATCCAAGCCGTCCATGGAATTTGTTTAATATCCATGTTAAAGATGAAGCGGGTAATAAACTCCTGTCGTACCAGGGTAACTGGCGTGATATCTTTCAAAACTGGGAAGCGCTGTCCTTGTCATTCCCGGGTTACATTAACGGAATTATTGCTAAATTTCTAAACGCCTCTACCGCCGATGGGTACAATCCGTATAAAGTTACCAGCGAGGGAATCGACTGGGAAGTCATAGAGCCTGAGAATCCGTGGTCGAATATCGGTTATTGGGGCGATCATCAGATTATTTATCTGTTGAAGTTGATGGAAGTATCCCGGACCCATTACCCGGATAGTCTTGTATCCTGGCTCGATAAAGACATGTTTGCCTATGCCAACGTACCTTATCGGTTGAAAAGCTATACGGAAATTGTTGCCCAACCAAAAAACACGATTCGCTTCGATGATGACCTTCATAAAGCTATTGAAAAGCTGCTTCCTTCTTATGGCGCTGACGCCAGACTGATCCTCAATCCGCAGGATGAAGTGATGCTGGTGACTTTTACCGAAAAGCTCCTGGCTGCCTTACTGGCTAAACTGAGCAACTTTATTCCGGAAGCTGGTATCTGGATGAATACACTCCGCCCGGAGTGGAATGATGCTAACAATGCTCTGGTAGGAACAGGGGCATCCATGGTGACCCTTTACTATATGCGCCGTTTCCTGACTTTTGCTATGGATCTGTATCAGGATTCGCAGGATTCTGCCTTCCATATTTCAGCCGAAATGGCCGTTTTCTTCGTCAATATCAATGCGGCATTCATAAACTTTACCGATCAACTGGAAACAGGATTCAACGATCAGACACGGAGGAGTATGGCTGATGAGTTGGGTCAGGCTGGAAGTGATTATCGGGAGAGCATTTATCGGGGCTTTTCAGGATCCAAAAGGGATCTTGATAAATCGGTATTACAAGATTTCTTTGCCCTTGCTTTGCGGTATGTCGATCAATCGATCGAAGTCAACAAACGGGCCGACCATATGTATCACGCCTACAACCTGGTTACTTTTTCGGACAATGTCATTACAATACGTCATTTGTATGAAATGCTCGAAGGGCAGGTGGCTGTGCTCACTTCGGGAAAACTAACTCCGGTTGAAGCACTTGAATTACTCGATGCCTTGCGGAATAGTTCGCTCTATCGTCCCGATCAGGAAAGTTATATCTTGTACCCGAATAAAAGGTTGCCGTTGTTCCTGGATAAGAACCTGATTCCAAAGGAAGAGGTTGGCCGGATAAAACTGCTGACGGATTTAGTGGCTGCTGGCGATACAAACATTATTAAAACGGATCAAAAGGGAGATTTTCATTTCAATGCCGATTTCCATAATGCTGGTTTCCTGACTGCCGCTCTCAATCGGTTAAAGGCTGAATCTGCGATTGAAATAGCGGAACGCGATCAGCTGGCTATCGAACAATTATACGAGCGCTTATTCGATCACCAGTCTTTTACCGGGCGATCCGGAACTTTCTACAAGTATGAGGGCTTGGGTTGTATTTACTGGCACATGGTGTCCAAATTGCTGTTGGCTGTTGGCGAAAACATTAGCGGAGCTGCTTTACAGCATGCCGGATCGGAAACGATGAACCGTTTAATGGTTCATTACAACTCGATACAAAAAGGGATTGGCGCCCATAAATCACCTGCAGTATATGGCTCGTTTCCCTTCGATCCCTATTCGCATACCCCGACAATGGCGGGTGTTCAGCAGCCGGGCATGACGGGACAAGTAAAGGAAGATATTATCAACCGCTTTTTTGAACTCGGTGTGACGGTTCGGAAGGGACAATTAAGAATCCAGCCGCTCATCTTGAAAAGGGAAGAATTTATTCAACCATCTGCCCTTCACCCGGATCAATATCCGATGCTCTCATTCACCTATTGTTCGATCCCTTTTATCTATCAGATCGATGGCCGGGAGGGAGTAGATATGATTTTTCAGGATCAAGCGGTCGAGCATCTTGCCGGGTATTCGCTGAACCATGCCCAAAGCGAGCGGATATTCAACCGTGACGCTACCCTGCAAAAGATTATTGTCCATTTTAAAGACACCGGGATTTTCAACAGCTAACCTGCTATTTATACAGCTTCAATAAAAAATAACCGTAAACATCGTTAACGGTTATTTTTTTACATTGAATATTATCTCAAACGAAAATAGATTTAAGTACCTTTGCGCCGGTTTAAAAAAGAGGAATAATGGGTGGTAATTTATTTTCGGGCAAAGCGTTTACAGCGATTCGTAATGGCAATTTCAGGAATCTTTTGGGATATCGTTTTTTTATGACCATGGCCACGTTGATGCAATCGGTAATTGTAAGTTGGCACATGTATTTCCTGACAAAAAATGTGGTTTGGTTAGGCTTGATTGGGTTGGTGGAAGTAATACCGCAAATCTCCATTGCGCTTTTTGCCGGGCATTATATCGATATCTGGGATCGGAAAAAGATCGTACGCAACTCTACCTTCCTGTTGCTTGTCGGATCGGCCATCCTGACAGTGTACAGCATTAAATCCTTTCACTCTTATGAGCATGTTGGCATTTGGCCCCTGTTTATAACTATATTCTTAACCGGTCTCTCACGGGGTATCCTGATGCCGGCCCATACGGCATTGATCGGTCAACTGGTTGATAAAAGCAATTATGCCAATGCCGCCACGTGGAGCAGCGCTACCTGGCAGATAGCAGCTGTGGCGGGACCGGCCCTCGGAGGGTTGATCTATGGCTTTTCGACGATTACAGTTGCTTATAGTACAGTCTTTACTCTTTACCTCTGTTCCCTGGTCATCTTTAGCCGGGTGAAGGTAAAACATATTGTTATTCCTGCGAATACGGGAGAAGAAGACATATTCAGCCGTATTCGCGATGGAATCCGCTTTGTGATGAAATCTCCCGAATTGCTGGGTGCTTTCTCGCTCGATATGTTTGCCGTATTGTTCGGGGGTGCGGTGGCCATGCTGCCGGTGTATGCATCCGATGTATTGCATGTCGGCCCCGAAGGCCTGGGACTCTTGCGTGCTTGTCCTGCCGTAGGAGCCATTATCATGTCTTTTTTCCTGATGTTTCATCCTCCCGTTAAGAACAGCGGCCGCACCTTGTTGCTCTGTGTGGCGGCTTTCGGGTTGTGCATGATCGGCTTTGCTTTCTCCCGGTTATTCTGGCTTTCGGCCCTGTTGCTGTTGTTAAGCGGTTTGTTCGATAATGTCAGCGTAGTGATCCGCGGCACGATCCTGCAACTCTATACGCCCGAACACATGCGTGGACGGGTGGCATCAGTCAATAGTATTTTTATCGGCTCTTCCAATGAACTGGGTGCTTTCGAATCGGGCATGGCAGCTAAGCTAATGGGTCTGGTACCCTCGGTGGCCTTCGGAGGGATTATGACCCTGATCGTAGTTGCTACTACGGCAAAGATCAACCCGGTGTTGCGAAGACTGTCATTGAAATA
>JAUZOM010000119.1 GCA_030706465.1 Bacteroidota bacterium
AACGGTTCAGATCTGATACAGCAAACCTGGGATATAATTCACAGTAGCCTGTAATTCCTGGAATAGGCTTCCTGGGTTTGTCTAGGTCAGGCCGATTGCTCCGGATTGCTGCCTCAAAAGTGCTTCTTCGTTCCTTTATATTTTAATGACGGCTTCACTAAAAGTGAAGCCGTCATTAAAATATAAGATTCTTATTTATGTTCCATACTTCTCTTTTCCGGAAATACGGTTTCGGTTTAATCTTGAAAGTTAGCCGGATTTCGGTCTGTAATCCTTCTTTATTTAAAAAGGGAAACGTGTTTTATCGGAAGAATTCAATCTTTCCAACCGGAGCTATATTTTTTTTACCCGCACGGCATTGATGCCTTTCCTGCCTTGTTCCAGTTCAAAAGTAACCATGTCACCTTCTTTCACCGGATCCAGCAAACCATTCACGTGTACAAAGTATTTTTCCTGGGTTCCTGTTTCTTTAATAAATCCGAAACCTTTCGAATCATCGAAAAAGTCTACTCGCCCATTCTTGAAAGGCGAAACAACTTCATCTTCCCGTCTGGCGACACCAACTTCAATCGTGGATGCATCTACTTTTGTTCTCTTTGTCGGATCGGGTGGAGTGTCTGTAAGTCGACCGAATTCATCGACATAAGCAATCATGCTGTCGAATCCACCTTCAGAAGGACGTGATTTCTGTTCTTCTTTACGTTCTAGTTTTTCTTTTCTTCTTTTTAAACGTTTCTTCTCGTTTTCTTGTTTGTTAAATGTGTTTTGGTTTTTTGCCATTAAATTATATAATTTTTAAAATGATGTCGGAAAAGTTAGTTGTGAACAAAGAGAGATAACTATTCGGGAAAGAGTAAGCTGTCTGTAAAGCCAATTTGAAACAAATTGGATGAATGCTCAACCAAGAGAAGGGTGTTTATATCGTCATCTTTATGCAAAGATATAAAAAAAAATTGATATGTGTTTTTTCTTTGATCTTTAGAGAATTAAAAATCCCTTATTCTTAGCTTGTTCTTCTAACAACTTCCAGAACATTTTGTTCAGATAACCTGTGACAAATACTCTGAAGGAAAAGATTTTAAAAGCAATGCCGCAGAATATTGCCTTGTGATTTGAATAGTGAGCAACGAATAAACAATCCGGTTGAAATTCACAAACCGGTATTCAGGCAAAGAGAGGAAGAACCAGCCGGTACTTCCTCTCTTTATGCGGTTTCCAATTATAGACGTTCAACGGGGCAATACGTTTACTTTAAGTTTGTCGTATGCTCTGTTTGCCTTCGCCCGGGCTTCAGCAACGGTATCGGCACTTGCCAGAATTACAGCTAACCGGCGATGTCCCGCTACTTCAGGCTTTCCAAAGATACGAATCTGCACATCCGGTTCGGCTAATACTTCTTCCAGTTGGTCAAATACCACCTTATCGCTGTCACCTTCCACCACCACAGCCTTCGAAGCCGACGGGCGGTAAAAACGTACCGAAGGAACAGGCAACCCCAAAATAGCGCGGGCGTGCAGTGCGAACTGCGATAAATCCTGTGAAATCATAGTTACCATACCGGTATCGTGTGGCCGGGGGGACACTTCGCTGAATAATACATCGTTGCCACATACGAAGAGTTCTACGCCAAAAATTCCATAGCCTCCCAATGCACCGGTAACCAGTCCGGCGATGTGTTGTGCTTTATCCAGCGTCGATCCGTCCATGGGCTGAGGTTGCCATGATTCGCGGTAGTCACCATCCTGTTGGTAATGCCCGATTGGATTCAGAAAAGTCGTTCCGGCCGAATGGCGGACGGTAAGCAAGGTAATCTCATAATCGAACTTTACAAAAGCTTCTACAATTACACGTCCTGCACCGGCTCTTCCTCCTTCCTGGGCAATCTTCCAGGATCTTTCAATATCTGCATTCGTTTTTATCACACTTTGTCCGTGACCCGAGGAACTCATGATGGGTTTTACCACACACGGGATGCCAACGGCGGCAACTGCTTGCTCGAATTCTTGTTTGTTCGAAGCAAAGCGATAAGGGGAAGTAGCAATACCCAACTCTTCATCTGCCAGGCGTCGGATCCCTTCGCGGTTCATGGTCAGAAAAGCGGCTTTAGCCGTCGGAATCACATTAAACCCTTCTTGTTCCAACTCCACCAGGGTGCCGGTGGCAATCGCTTCAATTTCAGGTATAATGTAATCAGGTTTTTCAGCCTCTATTACTTCACGCAACTTCTGTCCGTCGAGCATTGAAAATACGTGGGAGCGATGTGCTACCTGCATAGCCGGTGCATTGGCGTACTTATCAAGGGCGACCACTTCAATTCCGTAACGTTGCAATTCGATGGCAACTTCCTTTCCTAATTCTCCCGATCCGCATAGAATGGCTTTTTGGCCTACCGGTGAGAGCGTTGTTCCAATTTTTGTCATTAATTTTTATTTGGTTATAGTATTTGGCTACACAAGCAAGGCAGAATTCACTTTATCGAAAAAAGAAATTATGAATTATCAATTGCTTTTGTTGTGTTTGGCTATTTTTCTTAGCTTATCAATCTGTTCTTCTGTTCCAAAAACCAATAGTTTATCACCCAGCTGAATAAAATTCTCCGCTTTGGGATTAACCTGCAACTCACTGGTTGATGTATAACACCCGATCACTACCAGGTTTGTCCGGTGTGGAATGTTTGCTTCCCGGTAGGTCCTATCGATTAAGTCGCTTCCGTCATGAATCTCTACGAGGCCGAATTTATAGTCTTTCATTTCTTCTTTGCCCCCGGCAAACTCCACAAAGCTAAAGAAGTCGGTACTGGAAGTGGCAATGGAAATAATTCGTTCGGTGGCAATCTCAATCGGGGAAACCATAAAATCGGCTCCTGCTTTCCTGAATTTCTCTGTAGAATTCGTTTCAGCCACGCGGGTAATTACTTTTATATTCTTATTCAGGTCTTTTGCACTCAATGTTACAAAAAGATTCTCCGCATCGGTGGAAAGTACGGATATCAAAATTTTCGCTCTTTTTACCCCGGCCTGTAGCAAGGCTTCATCGGTGGTTGCATCGGCATCCAGATGAATAAACTTCTTGCCGTAAATTTCTTTTAATTTCTCACTTCTCTCCGCATTGTTTTCAATAAGAACGACTTCCAACCCCCTTTGTAATAAATCATCCAAAACGCTTTTCCCGGTCTTCCCATAACCACAAACAATGTAGTGATCATTCATGGAGTCTAATACTTTGTTCATTTTTCTTTGTTTTAATATTTTAGACAATTCACCTTCCACGAAGAAGGTGGAGATTTTACCCACTGCATACAAACCAACCGTAAATCCCGAAATGATGATACAGATGGTAAAGATCTTTCCAGGTTCTGTTACTGGAACAATGTCGCCATACCCGATAGTGGTCAGGGTAACCACCAACAAGTAAAGCGCCTGCAACGGACTAAGGCCTTCAATGACCATATATCCCAGGAAACCTACTATGATGATACCAAGAATCGCTAGCAAAGGAACCAGCAATTCTCTCAATAGCAATGTCCTTATTTTCGTCCGCTGCCTCATGTGGATTCTAATTTATCATATTTAAAAAGAAAAGAAATAATTTTAGTTACAAATATAGGCATTCAATATTAAATCTAAAAATAAAAAGTTCCCTTTGGAAGAATTAAGCGGCTTTTTAATTGAAAACATGTCAACGGGTAACAGGGCATGTACAAATTGCCGGGCTATATTATTTCCCGTAAACAGAAAGAGGATGACCCATCCACTGAATCATCCTCTTTCTTAATTTTCTATACGTCTACATTACCAAAATAAGAACGAACCACAATAGACACAATAGGAATAATGTTTTCAGTCATCTTCCTGAGTAGACAATCTTAAAATGCCGATCAATATTTTTTTAGTGTGTTCTTTTTTATTTTGTTTTTGTGTCCTATTGTGACTATTGTGGTTTGAATTAGTTGTGTTTTTTAATTTAGTAAAGTATAAATACCGACGGCTTTATCTTTTCCCCGCATCAGTTTGCAGAAGGAGGCCGTTATTCGGATATTTATTTATGTCCGGTATCGTTATCCGGCATAGTTTTTTCATCGCTTGACGGAGTTGACGGAGCCGGATTATTTTCCCCGTTTTTAATTACCCGGTACCAGATTTCATTATTCCAGATCACAGCTTTATATTGTACCCCATTTAACGTGTAATAGGTCTGACCATCGATCATTACCTTATCGTATCCGTCGGGTAAACTGTCTACTTCCGCACCGATAGGGGGCAGAACCACTTCATATTGTCCTTTTATCTGTGTGTAGTATGTTCCAAAATAATAATAATACGGTACGCCATCCATCGTGAACTGGAAGCAACCTTTTGGAAGGACTTTCGTCCGGTATCCCAGGGGTGCTGCCACAACCTGGTATTTATCCTTATCGTACTTATAGTAAATCCCGTCGCAGTCGTAATAATTGTAGCCATTCAGGTAAAATCGTAAGGCATAAGGAGGTATGCCCCAATAATAGTCACCCCAAAAAGGCATGTAAGAATACCGCCAATAGGGTACCCCTCTATACAGGTAAAAGCCTCTTCCTGTAAATCCCCTGCGTCCAAAATGACCGTACGACCCATTTACCCGGGAATAGCCTGAACTGATATGACTGCCGATACTCCGACTCATTCTGCTTCGTCCCGGGCCACCACGCCGTTGTGCATCTACATTCGGTGCCATCGAAAGATCCAGCGCCATCAAAATTGCCAATACGAGAGTCAGCTTTGGAAGATGAATCCACTTTGCACTGCGCTTAATACTTAATTTAAACCGTTTCATAATCTTATCTATTTAATGTTATACTCAGACAGTAGAAATGATTGGAAGTTTAGTGAATTATTACAAATTAAATGCCAAAACATTCCTTTTAACTTCATTTAAACCATAGCGAACGGTTTAATGGTTACTCCCACAATGGTTTACAATACCCGAAAAGTTAGGTTCTCAAATGTCGGAAAGAGTTTCTCTGTTGACTATTGATCCGGCGCCCGGCCATCGTACGAAGTGGGAGGGGTGTTGAAGTCGATCCTTACCTGGATTCCAACTCGTTGACTGATGTTATTTCATTTCGGATCCTACCTCCCCGGGCAGTATCCTCTTACTTCAGTCTTACCTCAGCCGGGGCTCATCCTTGGTATAGAGACATTTCAATGGGAGTTCGGATAGGGTTTAGATAGGGTTGAATTAGGTCTACCTATCCGAACCCTAACTGAACCCTAACTGAACCCTAACTGAACCCTAACTGAACCCCCTCTATACCTAGACTAAAATAAGACTGAGATATGACTGCGTCCAGACAGGGAAGCCTCCCTCTTTTGAAAAGGGGTACAACTTGTTTTTCTGAGAAGAATTTTAAATTACAAACGGTTGATAGTTGAATTTCCAATTTAGTTGAACTTTACGAATTACAAAAACAAAGACTTAACCACAATAGATGAACACAAAAACCGAAGTGCAAAGGACACACTAGTCAACTGTTGACCAATATTTTAAGATTATAAACTTAGGAAGATGGTTGGGCATAATATTTCTATTGCGTCCTACTGTGGCTATTGTGGTTGATTTTTTATGTTTTAAAGTCTGGTTCACAAGAAACCCGGTAGTACCTAAAAAGATATAGACGGAATGGCTGAGATAAAGAGTAGAAAGTTTGGTGAAAAATTTTCGGAGAGAAGAAGATACTACCCGGAAATAGTGAATTAGAAGAACATTTATACGGCCTAAATGTTAAATAAGCTTAAACATAAATCTTTTAGAATCGATCTAACCGTCTAATAATAAAATTACTAAGCTTTCTTTGATGAATGAAATTACAAAAGATATAGTACTATGTATTGCATGGTACTATAAACTTTTATATTTTTGCAACGTTATTTCGAAAGTGTTTAAGAGGCAAGAAGTAAGAGACAAGGTCCGAGATGATTGACCCGGAATTTACTTTGACAAAACAGGGGGAATCACGCAACCCTACGCCCGGAACATTTATACATTCAACCATTCAAAACAGTATATAAGAATGATTACACTTCAAAACATCAACAAGACGTACGACATGGGCCAGGCCTCCCTGCATGTACTCAAAGGAATAGATCTACATATAGGGCAGGGCGATTATGTTTCTATTATGGGAGCTTCCGGTTCGGGAAAATCGACCTTGCTGAACATATTGGGCATCCTGGATAATTACGATACCGGGGATTATTACCTCAATAATACGTTGATTAAGAATTTATCGGAGAAACAGGCTGCGGTGTACCGGAATGAGATGATTGGATTTGTATTCCAATCGTTTAATCTGATTAACTTCAAAAATGCCCTGGAAAATGTGGCTTTGCCGCTTTATTATAAGAATATTAGCCGCAAAAAACGAAATATTATCGCCATGGAATACCTGGACCGGATGGGATTGAAAGACTGGGCATACCATTTACCAAACGAAATGTCCGGCGGGCAAAAACAACGAGTAGCCATAGCCCGCGCCATTATCTCAAAACCACAGATCCTGTTGGCCGATGAGCCGACCGGTGCGTTGGATAGTGTGACTACGATTGAGATGATGAAGGTGCTCGGCGACTTAAATGCAAACGGACTTACCACCATCATTGTCACCCACGAACAATCGGTGGCCGATGAAACAAAATCCATCATACATATTAAGGATGGACTGATTGAAAAGGTACACAACAACTAACGGAATGGCTATCGGCTGCGCGATAGCTGGAACAGCAGTCAGGAAAGATGATAGAAACCTGCTACACGGGAAAGATGACATAACAAACCGGATTTGAGACATTAGACAATTAAAAACCATAGAAGGATGTTCACAATTAATACCATAGAGGAAATAATCGCCAGTTTAAAGCACAATAAACTGCGAACAGCCCTTACCGGACTCTCGGTGACCTGGGGTATTTTTATCCTGATCATATTGCTTGGAGCCGGGAACGGGCTGAGGAACGGGGTTACGTCAAACTTTAGCGATCGGGCGACGAATACTGTGCAAATGTGGTCGGGCACCTCCTCGCTCCCCTATAAAGGGTTACAAAGCGGACGTGCCCTTAATTTCGGAGAAAGGCAACTCAGCGATGTCAGTGAGAATTTATCGGAAACCAATAGCCAGACCGGAATGATAGAGAAGCAACTGACGATAACAAATAACACTGAGTATGGGACCTATGATATCAAAGGGGTTGACCCGAGTTATGAAAATATATTCAACCTGAAGTTTGATGCAACCGGTGGCCGTTTTATTAATTATTTAGACAATAAATCGAGCAATAAAGTCATTGTGATTGATAAAAAAATAGAAGAAGTTCTTTTTAAAGGAAAATCAGCCCTGGGAAGTTATATTAAACTGGGGGATGTCATGTTCCGGGTTGTCGGGATCAATTCGAAAAAAGAACGTTGGGGGAATGGCACGGCTTATATCCCATTTACGACTGCGCAATATATTTTCAACCCGGATTTGAAGTTCCGCCATATTGCCATGACGGTAAAAGGGTTGAATACAAAGGAATCGAATGATGCTTTCAATGACCGGTTGAAAAAGACCATGTCAAAGAGCTTAAGTTTCGATCCGAACGATTCCCAGGCTCTATGGGTGTGGAACTCACAACGGGATTTCCTGGAGACCATGCAGATATTCAATGGAATAACGATATTTGTTTCCATTATAGGGATCTTTACTTTAATTGCCGGTATTGTAGGCGTAAGTAATATCATGTTGGTTTCAGTAAAGGAGAGGACCCGTGAAATCGGGATACGGAAAGCATTGGGAGCACCACCGGCTTCAATTTTACAATCCATTATTATCGAATCGATACTTATTACGACTTTTTTCGGGTATATCGGCATGATGCTGGGAATCGGACTAACCGAACTGGTAAATTACATTCTGTTACAATCGGCTGCCGGTTCGCCGGATGGTCCAACTGTATTTAAAAATCCGACTGTTGAATTGTCTTATGTGTTGATTTCGACTGGTATATTAATTCTCTCCGGTGTTATTGCCGGGTATATGCCTGCACGAAGAGCGGTAAAGATTAAACCGATAGAAGCAATGCGGGAAGAATAGTACCCCTAACCTGGACAAGCCAAAACCAAAAAAGGCAGAACGCAAATAACGCAAATTCGCACAAATGAAGACTGACATTTCTTAGATTTTTTAGCACTCTAAATGGTTGATATTTTGATATGTATTTAAATAGTATGCCAAAAAACACACTAATTTAAACATAAGGTACTAAAGGGAAATTTAAAGACTTTCAAACAAAATGTTTTTATGAAAAAAGCAGAGAATATAAATTCAGGATCAACCAAATCTTCCTTCAGGTGGTTCGGGATCTTTGATCTGGATCGTTGGCAGGAAATCTGGTTTACCATAACACACAATAAATCGAGGAGCTTCCTGACTGCTTTCGGGGTGTTCTGGGGGATGTTTATGCTGGTGGTCATGGTAGGAGCGGGGGTCGCTCTTCAACGCGGTATGTCTTCTCAAATTGAAGGATTTGCCACCAATTCCTGCTTTGTCTGGGCGGATCAAACCACAGAACCTTATAAAGGTTTCAAAAAGGGGCGCAACTGGAATATGGAAAATGAAGATATCGGGATCCTTCTGAATAAAGTACCGGAAATCCAATATCTTGCTCCCGTACTTTTTGGAGGAGGAACTCCAAACAATGTTACCCGGAATGATAAAGCCGGCAGTTATGGCGTCAAAGGGAATTATCCTTCCTATAACCTGATTGATGCAAGTAAAATGATCTATGGCCGGTATATTAACGACATTGATATTACGGAAAAACGAAAGGTTTGTGTGATTGGTGAACGGGTATATCAGGTTTTATTCCCGAAAGATGAAAATCCGTTGGGGAAAAATATACAGGTAAACGGAATCTATTTCCAGGTGGTTGGAGTAGCACGCCATACCTCGAGTATAAACATTGGAGGGAATGCAGAGGAATCGGTTGTCCTACCGTTTAGCACCATGCAACAGGCATTTAACCAGGGAAATAAAGTGCATTTCATGGCTGTAACCGCCAAGCCGGGAATAAAAGTGAAGGTGATTGAAGATCAGATACATGATGTTTTGAAAGCAAAACACAATATTTCGCCCATCGATAAAAAGGCGGTCGGCGAATTTAATATTGAAGATGAGTTTAATATGTTTTTATATCTGGGCATTGGTATTGCCGCTTTAATCTGGATTGTGGGTTTAGGAACTTTATTTGCCGGTGCTGTTGGAGTCAGCAACATTATGTTGGTAACCGTCCGGGAGCGTACCAAAGAGATCGGCATACGCCGGGCACTGGGTGCTACACCCCGTGATATTATCGGGCAGATACTAAGTGAAAGCATTGTGTTGACTTTGATTGCCGGTGTTTCCGGGTTGGTGTTTGGAGTAGGGATCCTTTCGTTGGTCGGAATGGCATTAAGCCACGGAGACCAGTTTTTTAAAGATCCGCAAATCAGTTTTAGCGTAGCAGCAGCTTCCTTGCTTATTTTGCTGATTATCGGAACACTGGCGGGATTTATTCCGGCTAACCGGGCCATGAATATCAAGCCGATAGAGGCAATCCGGGAGGAATAGAAAACAGTTACAATCGGTGCCGATAGAATATTGAAGAGTAAGCAGTCTGTTAGTGCCAGCGTATCTTCTTCTGATTCAATCTTTAAAAGTAAGGCTCTTTTTTAGTAAAGACAATAGAATTTAATTATACATACATTTTTTGTTCCTATTTCTAAAAACTTATTTTCTAAATTTCTTAAAGTTCGGGAGGGTAAGAGGTGAGCTTAGTGAAATTGCATGGAAGAACAGTTATAAAATTTGCGTTTTTAATATTGATTTTAGCTATTATAGTTATAGTTGGAATTAAAACCGCTCCATGGTTATTTGAACATGCTAAAAATCCGGAATACATTCGCCAGTATTTAGCCGGTTTTGGGCATTACGGCTTTTTGGTTTATATCCTGATTCAAGCGATCCAGGTTATTATCGTGATTATTCCCGGGGATATCGTTGTTGTTTGTGCCGGTTTTGTTTATGGAATACCACTTGGCTTTGTTCTCTCATATTTTGGCCTTATGCTTGGGTCGGTTATCGTATTTTATATATCACGATTCTTTGGATATGAAATTGTTTCCATGCTAATTGCGGAAGAGAAGATTAGAAAGATAAGTAGAGTCCTGAATTCATCGAAAGGAACAGTCGGTCTGTTTGTCCTATGCTGTATTCCTTTTATTCCGAAAGATATCATGATGTATGTAGCCGGTTTGACGCCTGTAAAAGTTTCCAGAATATTCCTGGCATACGGATTATCCCGCATACCGACAACTTTAATCTGGGTTTCAATTGGTGCCAATGCGTATGAAAAAAATATATGGGGGATTGGAATTACGCTGGCCGTATTGTTGCTTTTACTTATCCTTATTTTTTTCTTGGGTAGGAATTATTATAAAATATAAAAATTATGAGTCCATTTCTCAACGTGTTTTTTGTACGCAAAGACCGAAGAGGCAAAAATCATACAATTTAAAAACAACACTTTGATTCATTTCGCCTTAGCGTACCTTTTGATAATTAGACTTATCGGAGAAGACTCAATTATGAATTTAAAAATCATACTTGTGCTACTTAGTAAGAATGAGAATAATAAAATGTTGCATTTCACTAAAAATGCAAGCAGATTAATGGTTTAAATAAATACGATATCATCAGGTTCCCTGTATATATAGCTTTCAAAAATAAATTAATAACTAACTCAGGTTTACTTGTCTACATCCTGTAACAGTAACTCATAACAAAAAAGGAGATTATGAAGAAAATTTTAAGATTTGCGTTGCTTATCATTGGAGCAGTTCTTGTAATTTGGACATTTTGGTTTTTATGGCAAAAATCCCGTCCTAAAGAAAAAAAATATGTGATAGAAAATGTTACGATTGGTAATATTGATAAAAAAACGGTAGCTACGGGTAAAGTGGATCCCCGAAACGAGATTCTGATTAAGCCGCAAATGTCCGGTATTATTGCCGTTGTGTATAAAGAAGCCGGAGATGTGGTAAAGGCCGGTGATATCATTGCTAAAATTAAAGTGATACCGGATATGGTCAGCTTAAATGCGGCAGAGTCACGGGTTTCGAGGGCGCAGATTTCATTTGATCAAAGTAAGAAGAATTACGAGCGTGATTCTAAGCTGTTTTTGGATAAAGTAATATCCAAAGAAGAATTTGAAAAAACAGAGTTACAGTTCAAAAATGATAAAGAAGAGTTACGCACGGCCAAAGATAACCTGAGCCTGACGCGGGATGGGATTAGTACAAATAAATCGGCCATCACCAATACGTTGGTGCGTTCAACCATTAACGGAACCATTCTGGATATTCCGATTAAAGTGGGGAATTCGGTGATCCAATCCAATAATTTCAATGATGGGACTACCATCGCTACCGTTGCCAATATGAGCGATATGCTTTTCGTGGGAAAACTCGACGAAACAGAGGTGGGGAAAATAAAAGTGGGTATGCCTATGGATATTACCATTGGTGCCTTGCAGGATCAAAAACTGACGGCAAAGCTCGAATATGTTTCACCGAAGGGGAAAGAAGAAAACGGAGCCATTATGTTCGAAATGAAAGCCGCGGTAAAAGTACCTAAAGGCGTGTTTGTCCGTGCGGGTTATAGTGCCAATGCAGAAATAGTCTTTTCGAAATCGGAAAATGTATTGACTATCCCCGAAAGTTGTATTGAATTTGGTGGTGATACCGCTTTTGTATATGTGCTAAAAACAAAAGAACCTCAAACATTTACCAAGAAGCAAATTAAGATTGGATTGTCTGATGGCGTCCGGATTGAAGTAAAAAGCGGCTTGAAGGTCAAAGATAAAATACGGGGCGTTGAGATACTTGAAAAGAAACCGGAACCCAAGAAAGATGAGAAAAAATAATATGATCAGGTACTAATAACTTTTTTATCCGATTCGACAACTTAACTCAATCAACCGATTAAAAATGAAAACTAAAATATATTTGATTTTTGGGGCACTCTTGGTGACTTCCTTATTAAGTGCTCAAAAACCATGGACGCTACAACAATGTGTAGACACCGCTTTGGCTAATAACCGGAATGTAAAACAACAGGGGCTGACAAGAAAAACGAAAGAAATCGCATACAACCAGGCCCGTAATAATTTATTGCCGAATTTGAATGCAGGCATTGGTCAGAATTTTGGATTTGGACGGGTATTAGGAAATAACAATACTTATCTATCCGGAACTGCATCTTCCCAAAGTACCCAGTTTAGTATAACAGGGGGGGTGACCTTATACAATAGTTTTAAATTAAGAAATAGCATTGAAGCAAGAAAAGCAGAGATGAATGCTTCGGAGGCCGATTTGCTGAAAATAGAAAGCGACATAACCACGAGTGTGGCTGCTGGTTTCCTGCAAATACTTTTAAATAAAGAATTGTTGCAAATAGCGAAAGACCAACTGGAGTTAACAAAAACCAAAATAGAACAACGCAAGGGATTAGTGGCAGCCGGAAAAATGGCAGAGGGAGAAATGTATGATTTGTTGGCTCAGGAGTCAAAAGAAGAACTGTCCAAATTACAGGCTCAAAACACGCTGAACTTATCGTTACTAGATTTAGCCCAGTTCCTGGAACTGGATCATTTTGAAACCCTGGATATTGTAGCTCCGGATAATTTATCAGAAACAGATTTGAAGCTTCTGTCGGCAGAAGAAGTTTTTGCAAGTGCTCTTATCCATCGACCAGAAATTAAGGGTGCTGAGGCCCGATTAAAAAGCAGTGAATACAATGTGTTGATCTCTAAAGCTGATTATTATCCTTCATTGGATTTGTCAACAAGCGTTGGAACTGGTTATTATCATGATAACAGTATTGTTAATTATGGTGCCTTTGGAAAACAACTTTCAGATAAGATAAATGCCGGAATCAGTTTAAATTTGTCAATCCCTATTTTTAATAAGTTTGCTGTCCGTAACAACGTCCGGTTATCGCAATTAGGGGTTGAAAGTAATAAAATAAGTGTCGTTAATGCAAAACTTGAATTGAAAAAAACCATCCAACAAGCTTATTACAATGCATTAAGCGCAAAAAGCCGTTGGGAAGCAGCTATAAAATCCGAAACAGCAAGCCGGGAAGCATACCGGTTTACCAATCAGAAATACGAAGCCGGAAAAGCAACAATATATGAATTGTATCAGGCCAAGAGTAACCTGACGCAAGTATTGTCAGAACAAGCGCAGGCC
>JAUZOM010000012.1 GCA_030706465.1 Bacteroidota bacterium
ACTGATCCACGCGGGCTTTATTTGTTGGATGCCGAACTTGCCACCCGGGTATTTAATGCACCAACGCTGGTAATATAAATAATGCATACTACATAATTAAACGCTTGGGAGTGAATTCTCCTGAGCGTTTTGTTTTTTGTATAAAGGTTGTAATATCTACATTTTCATATTCATTAGGTAGTTATAAAAACCACACACCTTGAATATCCAAAAGAGAAGAATGATTACAACCGCGACATCGAGGATGATTTTAACCGGTCTTTCCATGGGAATATACGAATTAATCAGCCACAGAAGAAGAACCACTGCGATAATTACAAGTATAATCATTAAGAGTGACATCGCAATTGATTTATAGTGTTTATTAAAAAGTAAGTTTGGAAAATCCGGATATTCTATTTCGTAAATTGAAATTCAACCCGACGGTTCTCTCGGCGGCCTTGAATAGTTTCATTCGGGGCAATTGGTCTATCTTCACCATAACCAATAATAGAAATGCTTGATTCAGGCACATTTTTATTCAACAAATAATTCTTGACTGCGTCAGCCCTCTTTACCGACAACACTTGATTATATTCCGCTGTTCCAATATAATCGGTATATCCGGCAACACTCAATCTAATTCTTCCGGGATTATTTTTCAGAACCAAAGCAATCTGATCTAAAACTGAATGCGAACTTTTTGTCAGTTTATCAGAACCAAATTTGAATTTGACATTTTGAAAATAGGCCAATACAGCAACTTCTTGCTTAGTTGAAAGAGCGTTTATTTCATCATTCAATTTATTAATTTTAGCTTCAAGAGCGATATTTTGAGCTTCCAGGGCTTTCAATCGATCCAATGTTTCATTTGTATCGTCTTTAGCTATTTTTTCAATCAACGTGTTCTTTACATTTTTTTCAACGACTATTGTATCACGGCTAGGATAATATTCACTCATGGAGATATTGCGTGCATGTTGCCGGCTTCCTTTCGCATTAAATTTATAACGCAATCCAATGGTAGTCGTTAATGCATTACTCTTGTCCGGTTTGGTGCTGCTGACTAATTTTCTATGATAAAATCGATATTGTTCTTCGATACCCAACGCCAATGATTTAGATAAATTATACTCAACATTTAAACCTATTTTACCCATCGGACTTAGATCGGTTATAGTTGGAGAACCATCAAATGAATTGTTATAAATAGCATACCCGATACCTGCCTCCCCATAGACATTCAATTTGCTACCGAAACCTGTTCTATATTTGGTCAATAAATTTGCCAAATTAACCGAGCCGTACAAAATAATATCATGAGTTCCCCCGGCAATGTCACCTTTAGGTATTTCATTAATTGAATATCTCCGTCCGAAAGGATTATACATATATTCTAATCCCAATCCAACGAGTGGATTAATCGAATATTCAACTATCCCAGCAACAATTAAATGAATTTGATCGAGACGACTTATGACCGTTTCAGGTGCAATTCGAAAATAATTTATTCCCCCCTTGATTCCGATCGACCAATGGGACACTGGAGTGTATTTAAGCAGGACTGTTGATTTGTTAATTGTATCTTTAGCAGACACTGTTGTTATGACTTCTTGGGCAGGAGCAGTGGTAATTAGTTCCTGAGCCGAGTTGTAATCAACCACTATAGTCATAAGCAGGATACTTAATAATAATTTTTTCATTGTTTTAGGTTTTGACTTAAATAATTTATTTAATATCGAATCAAATAAATCATTTTTGATTAAATAAAAAAACATATATCGAATAGCTTGTTTTATTAAACTTTTAGAAAAACGGATACAGGAAGTTGTCTTATTCATATTAAAGAATGTAAGTAGATTTTTATCACATGTTTTGAATTTTACAACTAAATTTCAGCAGCTAACCAAAGGAATTTATCTTGAATTATATGAATTAATCATCGATATTAAAAATAGTTACATTGCGCCAATTTTAACATTTAATACAACTTAACTATTCTTCCGTTGCAATTTAATTGTTTTTTTATAACAATTTAAGTTCAACAAAGTTTAATTTGCACAAATTAAAGACAAAAGTATTGTTCTAAAAGTTATCTGGAATCACGGTTTGAAATTTTTCATTGAGAGTTACATCTTTTCTTTTGAAATACTGAGTTCTTTGCGGATAGATTGTAAATCTTCATTTGTTGACTCAATCACTTCTCTATGCCTGATTTAAAAATAACTTAACATTTTTTGCAATTGATTTTTATTCATCCTCTATTTTCAAGCCATTAATCATCCATCGAAAAATATGAACCATGAACATCGATATTTAAATAAAAATCAGATGAAAAAAGCCTGATTGAAAAATTTCAATCAGGCCTTGTCTGTATTTATGCTTACCTTTTATTGGGAATAATCTTTATTCAAACATATTCCGAAAATGTGCAAAGAAATTTCGTGAAGCTGCGGTATTGGGTTTCACATTATCCGATTTACTCAGTTTTTCAATGGCTGCTTTTTCATCTTTATTTAGGTTCTCAGGAATATAAACGCCGATATTCACCAATAAATCACCTGTTCCGTAACGGTTAACACTGGGCAAACCTTTTCCCCGCAAGCGAAGGACTTTACCGGGTTGAGTTCCGGGAGCTATGGTTACTTTCACTTTTCCTTCCACCGTTGGCACTTCCACCGATCCGCCCAACGTTGCCATGGGAACTGTCAACAAGAGATTATAAATTAAATCGTTTTCGTCCCGAATTAATTCAGGATGTGCTTCTTCTTCCACCAACACCAGTAAATCACCGTCCACTCCTCCCCTGCGTGCTGCATTTCCTTTACCACTCATTGAGAGCTGCATTCCTTCCATGACTCCGGCAGGGATATTGATTGTGATAACTTCATCCTCACGAACAATTCCTTCACCATTACAATGTGAACATTTTTCCTTAATAATTTTACCATCGCCCCCACAGGTCGGGCATTCGGCAGTGGTCTGCATTTGGCCAAGAATAGTTTGTTGCACACGGGTTACCCTTCCCTGCCCGTTGCAGGTCGGACATGTAGCTGAAGAGGAGCCATGAGCTGCACCAGAGCCATTACAATGTGAACAGGAGACATATTTCTTGACTTTGATTTTCTTTTCAACACCCACTGCAATTTCTGCCAAAGTAAGTTTGACTTTAACCCGTAAATCTGAACCTCTCCGCACACGTTGCCCTCCGCCTCGTTGACTTCCACCAAATCCGCCGAATCCGCCAAAATGTCCACCGAAAATATCTCCAAAATGCGAGAAGATATCTTCCATATTCATATTTCCGCCATTGAATCCACCGGCTGCAGAGCTGCCGACTCCTGCATGACCGAATTGGTCATACCGCTGACGTTTATCCGGATCACTAAGGACTTCATAGGCTTCTGCAGCTTCCTTGAAATTTTCCTCTGATTTCTTATCCCCGGGATTTTTATCCGGGTGAAACTTGATTGCCTTCTTACGGTAAGCTTTCTTTATTTCTTCTTGTGAAGCCGATTTTGGAACTTCCAGTACTTCGTAGTAATCTCTTTTAGCCATATAGTTAATGTGCTAATGTGCCGATATGCTAATGAGCCAATAATAATATCAACCACATTAGGCACAGTAAGACACAACTTTAAATTTTTTATTTTCTTACTTCTGATTATTTTTTTGATATACAAAAATTCTCTGTTATAATAGAGAGCGAATTCACTCTCCTACAACGACTTTAGAGAATCGAATTACCTTATCATTCAACGTATATCCCTTAGAGACACAATCAATAATTTTACCTTTCAATTCTTCGCTTGGTGCTGGAAACGTTGTAATTGCTTCATGGAATTGAGTATCGAAAACCTCATTTTCAGTCGGAATTGCTTTCACTCCGTTTTGTAACAAAAAAGCAATAAACTTATTATAAATCAAATCAACGCCATCTTTTACGGCCTGGACATCCTCCGAAGTTTCCATGGCTTTAAGTCCCCGTTCAAAATCGTCGACCAACGGAAGTATGTCTACCAGCACTTTTTCACCGGCAGTTTTCAACAAATCTATTCGTTCTTTAAGCGTCCGCTTCCGATAGTTATCGAATTCAGCCATTAACCGTAGGTTTTTGTCATTCAATTCAGTATATTTTTGAGACATTACCTCCAGTTCATCCTCTATTTTATCAGCTGCTTCATCGGTCGTTTCAGAATTTTGATTAATTTCTTCAACTTTTGTTTCTTCAGTCACTTCCGCTGATTCTTCAGTAGTTTTTTGTTTCTTCATATTATAAGTTATTTTTTTTTCATATTGATTGGCATTCACAAACAGCCGGCTTTAAATCATACTTATCAATAATTTTGCCAAACCACCCGAATTCCGGTTTTGGCAGGAATCGGGTGGCAGATTGGCAGAAATGCCTTTAATATTTCATTCGAATCAAGTCAAAATGTACTTCCCAATTAAGCAGAAATAGCATCACTTGTAAAGTAAGATTTCTATTTTTTAATTATCTTCAACCACTTTATAAAACTTGCCGGACTTTCGTTAAACGTATAGGATTTATTCAATGGGATACCTTTATTGTCAAGCATAACATAAAATGGTTGAGCATTTGCGCCAAATTTGTAACGTTGCAAATAACTCCATTTATCCCCGACTGTTTCTATCGAAGTTGTTCGTCCGTTTTCCAAAACCGTATAGGGTTTTGCAAGAGAAGTTTTATCGTCCACAAACAACGAAATCAAAACGAAATCCTTTTTAAGTAATTCTCTCACTATTGGGTCCGTCCAGACTGAAGCTTCCATTTTACGGCAATTAACACAACCAAATCCTGAAAAATCGACGATAACAGGCAATTTCTTTTCTGCAGCATATGCCATTCCCAGATCATAGTCTGTAAAAGCAGGATGAACATCATCATTACTCAAATTAAAATCCTGAGTATACAGTGGCGGAGCAAATGCGCTGATCGCTTTCAAGGGTGCACCCCATAGTCCGGGGATTATGTAAATCGAGAATGCAAATGATATAATGGATAAAAACACCCCCAATACAGAAGTATGCTTTGATTCGCTGTCATGAACGAAACGAATTTTTCCTAGCAGATAGAACCCCAATAACGCAAAGATCACAATCCAGATTGTCAAAAACACTTCCCGATCAAGAATATGCCATCCATATGCCAAATCGGCAACCGATAAGAATTTAAGCGCGAATGCCAGTTCAAGAAAAGCCAACACTACTTTGACCGAATTGAGCCATCCTCCGGAACGAGGCATCGATTTAAGCCAGGAAGGAAAAAGGGCAAATAAACTAAATGGAATGGATAATGCCACAGCAAAACCTAACATACCGATGGCTGGTGCTAACAATGATCCACTGGTTGAAACCTGAACGAGTAACGTTCCAATAATAGGTCCTGTACATGAAAAAGAAACCAGTACCAGCGTAAAAGCCATAAATAGAATACTCATAAAACCGGCTGTTGAGTCGGCTTTCGCATCCAACCTTGTTGACCAGGAAGACGGCAAGGTAATTTCAAAAGCGCCAAAAAAAGAAATAGCAAAAAATACCAGTAAAGCAAAGAACAACAAATTAAAGATGGCATTGGTAGATAAACTGTTCAATGCACTGGCACCAAAAATCAATGTAATAAAGATACCTAGCAGTACATAAATAAAAATAATAGCCAAGCCATATAAAACGGCATCACGCTGTCCAAGTTTTCTATTACCCGAGCGTTTCAGGAAAAAACTAACAGTCATAGGTATGATGGGCCAAACACAAGGCGTTAGTAATGCCAGGAAGCCTCCAATCAAGCCTGTTATAAAAATAAGCCACAAAGAGGTTGCTCCATTGGAACCCTCACCTTCACCAAAACTTTTTAATTCTTGAATAACCGGCTTCCAGTAATCGGAAGGTTTAGCGGGAACTACAGCTTTTGCCGGAACGTTAGTCGTCGTAGTTCCCAAACTGAAAGGGTTCTTTTGCGGAGGCAAACAACTTTTATCATTGCAAGCCATAAATTCAATATATCCTTTAATCTTTACTTTTGACAGGTCATCGAATTTAATCTTCTGAATAAAAATGGCATCATTTGTATACCAGTTTAATTCCATATTAAAATTAGCATCAAATTGTTTCTGCAATTTCGAAGTTGCTTGCAATTCTCCTACCTTGCTTGCATTTTCCATTTTTTCAAACACGATAGAAGTTGGATGTGGCCCTCCAGTTGGAAGGTTCAACCCGTACAAATGCCATCCTTCATCAATCGTAGCGTGAATTTGAATTTCAGCCGTCTTACCAACCGTATTTTTTTGCTCTACTGTCCATTTTACAGGTTGATAAATTTGACTGAATGAAGCCGAAGCAATCAAAACGGATAAAAGGATAAAAATATTTTTCTTTAACATACATTTTAGTTTTGATAATCATCCACAAATCAAAATGCTTTATATACAAGATTTGCAATTAGATTCAATTACAAGTATTGCCTTGTTACAATTATGAATTATGAAATAATTCTATCTGGTTAGCATAAATTTAAAACTTACTCCAAAGTCAGAAGAAGAAACAGGATACGAAGAAGATATAAGCGGAGTGCTTGTTTGTTTATTGTAAAACAACTGGATATTTAACTTGGAGCTAAATACATAATCTGCCATTACTTTAAGTGTAAACATTTTATTACCACTCGAGGCTTGAGTAATATCTTCGTCAATCTTACGTAACAACGTTTTAATGTCTTTATAAGATAAATCTGCACTAAGCTTTAAATCATTCTTAACTTTTGTCTGCTTATCTGATTTCAATTTCAAAATCACATCAAAATCTTTCAGTACGTAACCCGCTCCCACGACATATTCATCCGACGACGACTCGATCAATTGCGCACTGGTAAGGTTTAGCGCCATATTTCGAGATTTGCGGAATTCCACTTTCCCTGTCATACTATTTTTCATAGCAATGTTTACACCTATAAGCGGAACGAACTGTTCGTTTATGGAAACATCTGAAATATTATAGGCCGATGACGGTATAGCCTTATTGGCATCCTGGACGTCACTTACGTACCCAATGCTATTACCAGAGCCCATTCCGACCCAAGTAGAATAAGAAGTGTACGAGCCTATATTGTAACTACAAGAATATGCGTGAGTCAGGCTGACCGATTTAAGACG
Organism: Bacteroidota bacterium; assembly: GCA_030706465.1. Taxonomy (GTDB): domain Bacteria; phylum Bacteroidota; class Bacteroidia; order Bacteroidales; family Paludibacteraceae; genus Paludibacter. The sequence continues at coordinate 7,149 of JAUZOM010000012.1, forward strand.
TTCCTTAATCCAATCAATGTTTGATAAGCCATCATAACTAATTCTCCAATTCGGTAAAATACTCAGGAGAGATAAAAAAGGATTGGTATCTACCGTATTTACATTACGCCCTGTGTATGCCGCTAAAAAAGCAGGGATTAACACATCTGAGGAATTTGCTGTATAAGCCCCGTTTTGAGGATTGAATTTACCCTTAATATTGTTTTCACTCAAGAAACCTGCATTTGGATAATCGGTACCAACATATTTTGCGTTCAACCGGTCTGCAATAATTTGTCTATTTGATAAGAAGGTATCAAATAGTTTTGAATTATAATTTTGCTGTGCGCTCCCGGTTTTTACAAATGCTGTTGACAAAGCCATCATGGTAATGTTATAACTTCCTGTAAAAGTTTTTGGCATCCCATCGAACATATAATTAATAGTGGTATTCGAAGCTAAATAACGTTTTGCATTTAAATCAATCTTAAATCCGGCTATGGGTTCAAGGGATACTTTGATATCCAAATCGGATGTAAAAGCAGTTGTGGCAGGATTCACGATGGAATCACTCTTAAACAACCAACCGTTATTCAGGGCTTTTTCAATAGTTTTATCTGCATCCAGGATACCAAAAGTAAAGGCATAACCCGGGGCATATTGTCCGTCGCTCATTTTTTGCTGGCCCATAAAACCTGCTTCAGGCAAGAATCCGGGTAGCACCATACTGTTTGATTCACGATAAGTAAATGAAGCCCGCCTCAGGAACATTAATGTTCGGGCTACAAAATCGACCGTACTTCTTGCAGGGGTTTGTACACCCGGGTCTAAAGTTTTAAAAGTAAGGAGAACACTATCCGCACTTATAGTTGGCGTAATTTCGACAGTGGTTGGATTTTTAGCCTTATAAAGTAGGGTCACAGGTTTCCCACTCCGGTCAACAGCCGTAAATTTGAGTTTATCACTTCCAAGCCGGTGATTGATTGTGATTAGCTTATTCTTTTCCAAATTAACCTTTTGAGTATAGGTTTTCGATTGAAATTTCGGTTTTCCTAAACTCGTTTGTGCTCCGAAACGACGATTTACCTCCTTCAAATATTTAGATTTATTGTACAGATTTTCAAAATTAAACTGCCCATCCACTTGCCAAGCTCCCATACTGGTTGCGATATTGCCGGGTTGTTCTCCTCCTCCCTGGATAACAGCCATTCTATTCCAATTATAGGTAGAATTGTATGAAGCATTGGCTACTACCCAATCCATAAGTGGTAATTTATTAATCGGCAGGTTCCACGAAGCCGAGAATACCTGTTGATATGTATAGGGAGTTCCTAACTTTTTGATATTCGACCAAACAGAATCCCGCCAAGATTCATAATATTGCTTCCCAATTTCCGGAGTATGATAGGGTTCTGCTATATTTGCGTTCATTGCAGTCTGGAAACTTAATTTAATTGCACGGCTTAAATCATACTTTATATCAAATTGCCGGTTCCACATGAAATTTTGACTGGAAGTAAGTCCCACATTATTACTTGTATTTGCATCGGTAGAGGTAATACTCAAGTCGCGTAATTTCACCTGTGAATATTGACGATCCAAATTGCTGATATAGCTCAATGAAGTTGGTAAATAATTAAAATTGAAATCTTTGATAATTTTAAAAACCGGACTGTCAAATGCTTTTACTTTCTTAAATGGTTCGAACGGTTTCGGATTAAACGAAAAGCTATAATTTAACGCTGCACGTTGCTCCTTCACCAGATTTTGTTCTATCTCTGAACTATGTTGGTTCGTTTCGTTATAGGCATAGGTTACCGAGACATTAGCCGGATCATAGAACTGAGGCGTTTTGCTCTTAATATTCACCTTGGCATTCGATATATTAAAACTTTTAGTTGTATTGACAGTTTGTGAAATTAAATTTAATGAATCTTTCTGCGACTGGCTGTTGGTATTTTTCAAAGCATCCGAAAGAAGCACATCCTGATCCATTGGATTATATTTTGGTGCTGTAGTTTCATTTGAATAGGAAAAATAGGCCGGTATTTTAAATTTAGCCTTTTCCGGTAAAAACCGGCCCAAATCCAATGCTGTAGAGAAATTCATCTGATACAGATTATCCAACCTTCTTGTTTCAACGTTGCTCTCAATTCCACCGTATCCGGCAGTCTCAACACGACCCGAAAAGTTAACTGTCCCAACATCAGATAATCCGACTGCCATATTCCCCATGGCTGCCCATCCTCCCGATTCGTCAAATTGAGACATACGTAATTCATCAGCCCATATTTCTCCCGTTTTTATTCCGCCGCTGGCATTTCGAACTCCTATCATAATGTTTTCAACATCCGAAATGGAAGGATTCCCAACTACAGATATTTTATTCAGAGGTTTATCCGGATCATATACAACGTAAGGAATCAAATTCGATACATTGGAGGTACCATTTTGTTTAGCACTGTTACGCTTCAATTTAGCCGTGGTAAGTGCATCAAACGAGAAATCAAACATATTTTCAGGATACCAAACTGTTTGTTGATCTTTTAGCGATGTTCCCAAATAACTCCCGGTTGGTGACGGTGGGGTTAAACGTAAAGGGATTTCATATTCATAATAATTATTCACCATATCAGATCCAACACGTATAAAGCAGGTCAAATCATAGTCTTTCAAATTGGTATTATCATCTATCATTTTTTCCGCATGAACAAACATCTGCATGCGTTTATACTGGCGCATATCGTATGAAGTATTTTTATATACTCCACGGGCATCGCCGGGAGCCAGATTGGACACACGTAACACCATTGACTGTTCGTTTTGTTGCAACAATTGAGGTTGCCCCGGGTCTGTTTCACGTGTAATTCCGGGAGGCAAGATATAATTTACCGGTGATTTACTGCCATTTTCCTCAATATTAACGGCTTGTATATCTAGTTTACCATTCGAAATCGGAGCAGTTGTACCTGAATAAAGAGCTTTAGCATTATCATACCCACGCCATTCGCCACGTACCAAATCGAGGGTAGCAAACCTTAAATGTGCTTCGTTGTCAAAGTTGGTCATGAACATACGAATAAACCGGATAGATTTAAAATTGCGTATGCCCCCGATAGCTTCCGGATTTTCCCGAATGGGTATTTTGAACTGATACCAGGTGACGGGCTCTGTCTTACCGTTTTTCAGTTGTACATTCGAAGTGATGGCATCGGTAATGTAGTTCGAGCCCACCTGCATAGCATTTTTATTGATATTGATTTTATATTGATAATATTTTTCGTATTCATTCATCGTATTGTCCCCGTTAATATCTTCACCATCCGGAATTGAAGTGGCTGAAGTGGCATATGATTCCACTACTGTACTCGCATCGGGGGAATTCCCTTCTGTTCCGTTGTAGTGTTTGTAACGGGCTAAAATGCCAAGTTTTTGATTATCGTAATCTGTTCCGCGATAAAAATGGTAATTATCTCCGGCTGGATCATTCAATGGGGAAAATGGATCTGCTTTCATTTTTGAAAGTTCGTCGGGTGTCACTTTTGAGTTAATCTGATCAACATAATCTTTGTAAGTCGGAAATAAAAATTCATCGGCCGTAGATAGTCCATCCAAACCAACATCCTGATTCTTGCGGGCACCTACCGTATTGTCAAATGCATTGACTGTTGATTGTGTTTTGGGAACACGTCCCCAAACCGTTGCATCGGTTTTCGACAAATCACCATCGATAGGTAAACCGGCTTCGTAGGCTTTCTTTCCATCTTTCAAAACATCTTCACTCACATCACCCAAATTGAAATATAGCTCTCCTTTTCTGTCGGGTGACATTCCTCCATTAACGTAAGGATCCATCATCCAGAATTCAATGTACTCAATGTTGGAAACCTCAAAATCGGTCGCATCCAGCTTACGCATAATTCCTCCCCAACGTTTTGTAGGATTAGTCAATGTTCCATCAGGATTCATGCCGTTAACGTCCAAATTATAAGGTCCGCGTTCCGTGGGATAGAATGACAGGTTCATAACAGTCATTCTGGACGTTTGGGTGGCAAGCGTTTGTTTGTTGGGAAAGATTTCCGGTATCATGACATCGCGCGTCAGATGATTTGATTGCGCATTCAGGTCATTGCGTATATAATCCGGATTGGAACGTGTATCACTGTTATTGAACAGCGGATCTACATAATACCAGGCTAATAAAGCCCTATTCTTCCCATAATCGGTGCTGCCACTTAATGCCGCTTCCGGGAAAAGTGCATTAGCCGCATTATTATAAGGCGTACCTGACAAATACCAGTTAGCCGGATAATGAATATCAATTGAGGTTTGGGTTGACTCGAAATCATCAATATAAGCCAGACCGGTTTTGCCCACAATACTTGAATGACCTGGGATTAACTGGGCCACTTCTGCATTCAAAGCGATCGTGGACGGTTTCACTGCATTCACAAAAGGCAACTTATTCAGCACATTGGTAAGAAATTGCGATTCTGTCCGCCAGGAAGTATTCATGCCCCAGATAGTATTGGAAATCGGCTCACTTCCAGTATTGACCTTTGTCGTTAGCGGAAGTTCGGAAAGATGCATGATGGTTCCCCCAACACTAAAATCTTTATTGAATTTATATTCTAAATGAGTACCCAGTAACGTCTTACGTTGCATGCTGAACGTGGATTGGTTTTCCAGCTTCACATCGATATTGGTCCCCGATTCTATCAGGGAGGTATTAATAATGGTTACGGTACCCATAGTATAATCGACCGTATAATCCTTGTTTTCCACTAAGACTGCCCCTCCTGCTGTAACAGTTACTGACCCCCTGGGTACATTCATGGCATTCAGTTTGATTTCGGATCCGGATGATGCTTTATATTCTCCAACCAAACGGAACTTGTTCTTTTGGCTGAATTCCTGTGCCACTACCTGGGTAGAATCATACAATTCCTGATAAACATATTTATTAGCTATAAGACTATCCGCAACTGACGTCCCAATAGCCGTCCGTAAATGCTTACCAAAAGGTTCAAGTTCCGGAAAAATAATCCTCCCTGAAGAGGATTGAACGGTATAGCCTTCTATATAATCAAATTTCCCATCCGGATTTGGCTTTCCATCCGGTTTAGCGGCATTCTTAGAATCCAGGTTATCAAGATTCATGACCTGAAGCAACACCTTGTTCTTGATATTTCCTACTGACAGATACTGTAAATCGGTTCCTACCGAATCGTTCCGGTAAACTATATTCAGTTTAAATTTATCGGGTTGAATCTGGAGGGCGCCTAAACTGTATACATTTTTCATCATCAAATTCCAGGATGGTAATTTAGGCGATTGCGAAGTCCCCTTTAACAATTTTATTACCAACGCTTTGGGCGCTGTAACCGGATCAGTAGAAAATTCACCCACCTGATAAACCTGTCCGCCGTAGGTATATTCATAGGCAACCCCAAGTACTTCGTCCGGATTTAAGGCCGTCCGCAACGATATGATTCCAAGTGTCGAACTGACAGTATATTCCGAGGGATCCAGCTTACGGGCACTTTCAATTTTTTCATAATCTTCTCCTCCGGTAAAACCGCTCGGTAAAACATTATTATTTGATGATAAAAGCGCATTCGTTTGTTGAATGTCCCGAATTCCATCAATACCCGTTATATTGCCATACAGTTTATTGGCTTTGTTCACTGGCAACTTAGTGATAACCGAAGCATCATTCCAAAAGACTTTATTAAGATTATCCTTTTCTGCCAAATCCAGAAAAGCAACGATATTACGGGCCTGGTCATAGTTTCCCCGCTTATTGGTCACCCAGGCTTCCACCCTGTTGATCGTAATTCCGGAAGATATATAGGGGAGTTTACTTACATTATTTTCATACGTATCCCGGAAATAATGTGCTAAAAAGAAATGTTTGTTTTGATCATAATTATCAATGCCAATATCAAATTTTGTGGTTTGTGCACCTCCCTTTGAGCTGACCGTTTGTGTCTGTGATTCCTGTTGGGAAGCCAATGCAACAACATTTAATCTCCCGAATTGCAATTCCGTCTTAATTCCGAATAAAGCGGTGCTTCCGGTGATAAGTGAGCTGTTAAGCGGCATACTGACGTTACCTGCTTCGATATTTTTAATGATGTCATCTTCCTTTCCTTTATAGGCTAATTTAACCATTTTCTGGTCAAAATCGAAACTGGATTCCGTGTTATAGTTTAATCCGAAATTAACTTTATCCCCTACACTACCGTTTACATTTAGCTGTATTTTTTCATTGAAGTCAAAGATATTCGAAGTTCGCATTGCTTCTGTCAATCCCGGGTTATTAATCGTATTGCTTTTAAATCCAAATAATAACTCGGCCGAACCCTGTGTCTTAATTTGCACTCCACCAGGCCCGAAGACTTTATCTGCCGGCCCGATATTAAACTTCATATCCGAAATTGAGAACTTATCTTCATTGTTTACAGCCGCTTTTGTATTCTTTTCTTTCCAGTAACTCTGCATGTCTTTCTTGGCTGAAAAGTTCCGGTATTCTTGCTCAGTCATTAAAAACGGAGTAGCTATTTCAGTATTCCCGACAAAAGTCCTTAATACATAATTTCCCGATTTTGCATCATATTCTACGACCGACTTCACATTATCCGGCTTCGGGGCATCCATTGGATACTTTTTATTCAGGTCATCGTAAGTATCCTGTTTAAATTTTTTAATTGGGAATTTAGGAGTTGAGGGATGGGTTGTGTCAGTGGGTGCGGGTGCTACAGATGACTCATAGGATTGATTTTCCATCACAGCGTGTGGGCCGGTAGTTACTAAAGCATAAGCCGAACTAAGTACAATACCGCTGAAAAGTATGATTGCGAATGTTTTATTTTTAAAAATCATAAATCTAATAGGATTGCATAATTAAAAATGCATAATTCATAATGAAATGATGACTGTTGACTGCGAACTGTTGACTGTGAATTACATCATTTTTAGAGCTAATTTGATCAATTGTTCAACCCTGAGAGTTGGTTGTTCCCGTAAAATCCGTTCTACCGTTTTCTGCGAAGCGGCTGAGGCAAATCCAAGCATAACCAGTGCCGAAACTGCTTCTTCCTTTTCTTCCGTTTGCTTATTCGTAACAAGATTCGGCATTTCGCCCCCTCCGGTACCTTTTACAATTTTGTCTTTTAAATCTACAATAATGCGTTGTGCCGTTTTCGTACCTATTCCTTTGATGGCATTTAAGGCTGACACATTGCCTGACGCGATCATTTCCTGAATTTCCTGTGCTGAATAGGACGACATGATCATTCGGGCTGTATTGGCACCGATACCCGAAACTGAGATCAATAACAAGAATAATTGACGTTCGCTCTGATACCGGAATCCGTAAAGCACATGGGCATCTTCCCGAATGACTTCGTAAACGAATAATTTAACGGTAGTTTGTTCCCCTAAAAATGAAAAAGTTGGTAAAGTAATATGTATTAAATATCCGATTCCGGCTGTTTCCAATACTACGTAAGCAGGTGTTAGTTCGGCTATTTCACCTTTTATATAGTCAATCATTCAATTAATCTTGTTTATTTTAATTTCTTAATTTTAACTTGCAAATGTACTAAAATTTTATCTCCAACCCAAATCAGTGTCTCAATTCATTTCAAACCGGAGCAGTTGCAGAATCTATAACGATTTATTTAAAAAATTAGTACACTTTCAACGGTTAAAACTGAAAATACGCGAAGATAACAGCAGATAATCCATGATTTTTTACCCTTAATCAAACAAACCACACACCGGCTTGTTATACTTCTGATAATTTTAAGTTCATCACTATAAACTTTAAAAAACATGAAACATTTAAAGATGGTCCTTTTTCTCTTACTGACTGCGCCTCTTCTATGCCTCGGACAATTTAAACTTCCGGCTCTACAATTCAGGTACAATGCATTGGAACCTTATATCGACAGCACCACTATGTATATTCATTACAATTTCCATCATGCAACCTATTTAAACAATCTAAATAAAGCATTGGAAAAATATCCCGAATTGTATAAAAAGGATATCGTGGAACTGATTCAAAACATTAACGAATTACCGGCGGATATTCAAACTCCGGTACGCTACAATGGAGGAGGATACTATAATCACAGCTTTTTCTGGACCATGATGGCTCCGGCCGGTACGGCAAAAATGTCTGCCAAATTAGAGAAAATACTGATCGATAACTTTGGAAGTATTGATGCCTTTAAAGCGGAGTTTGAAAAAGCTGCCGTCGGTCGGTTCGGCTCCGGTTGGGCTTGGATGATTAAGGAAAGTTCTGGAAAACTGCGTATTATATCCACCCCGAACCAGGATAATCCCCTTATGCAGATTGCCACAGTGAAAGGCAAACCGGTATTGGCATTGGATGTCTGGGAACACGCCTACTATTTAAAGTATCAGAACAAACGGCTGGCCTATGTAAAAGCATTCTGGAATGTTGTTAATTGGACGGAAGTAGAACGATTAATCGGTCAGTAAAATTATCAAATCAGTAAGCCTCCACTCAATCGGAGGCTTTTTTATTCCGATCAATACAGGAGTATCTGATTTATTACTTTTCATTAAAGGAAAACAACGAAAAGTTTTTCAATCGTCCGTTTCTCCTGGCTCCATAATCTTGGTTCTTGGTTCTAATCCTAATTAATCTCCACCACACTGACTCCATTGCTCTTTTTCAAAACCTGTATTTGCACCGGTATGCGTTCTTTTAAATTATCAACATGTGAAATAATTCCGATCATCTTACCTTGTGCCTGCAAAGTTTCCAAAGTCGAAATGACAATTTCAAGGGTATTACTGTCCAGGGTACCAAAACCTTCGTCGATAAACAAGGAGCCGATACTGACATTACGACTTGCCAGATCCGACAAGCCCAGTGCCAACGACAAACTGATCAGGAACTTCTCTCCGCCGCTGGAAGTATCCACCAATCGGGCTTCATCGGTTTGATAATGATCAACCAGCATAAAATTCAACTCTTCGCCTTTTGCATAAGTTTTGTTCAGTTCCAGCGAGTAACGGCGGTTCAATTTATACAAGTGAATGTTGGCCAGGTTTATCAGATTGTTCAGGGTCAGGCGCTGTACATACGTATTGAATGCATCTTTTGACCCCCCAAGCAACATCATTAATCCTTGCCATTTATTCAATACTTCTTCTTGTGATTTTATTTCATCCACTACCGTCCTGTTACGGTTTCTGATATTTTCGTCCGATCTGAATTTATTCCTGATTTCACCAATCCGATTTTGCGCGATATCTTTTTGACCGTTCAGTTCGGATTTCATCGTTTTAGCTTGTTCAACAGTCATGTTGAAAGTATGATCCGATTCAAGCTTCTCAAAATCCAGTTGAAGTCCGGCATGGAGTGTTTTAAGTTCAAGGACTTTCTCATCCAATCGTTTTTTTATCGCCGCAAAAGCCTTTTTATCTTCGGCATTCAGCAAAGCTGAGGCAACATCCTCACGCGATCGGAAATCACTTTGTTCTATTTGCCCGGTTAAAAAGGCTTTTGCTTTCTCAAGGTTCGACCGGTTATCAACCTGTTCTTTCTCTATATTTTCACGTTCGCCGATAAGGGCTGCAGTATCGGTTTTTATTCTCAGCAACTCCTTCCCTATTATTTCAATATTCTGGCGCGCTTTGTCTATAGCTCTTTGAAGCTCCGATCGCTTGCTTTCAATTGTTATTTCAAGGGGTAAAATTACTTTCCGGTCAGTCTGAAGACGGAGCAACAGCTCATTCTGTGTACTCATTTCAGCGTCATATTTAAGCTGCGTGTCGGATTTTTCTTTAATCTGGCGGTCAATATTCTCAATCTCAACCTGAAGTTGATCGATTGTATGCTGAACAGTCACCATCTCTTTTTTCTGGGAATTAAACAAGGCAACTTTCTCTTCCAATTGCCTGATAAACCCGGTAGTCTCTTCAACATTCGGAATAATGAATTGAAAAGCAGAAAATTCGTTATTCAAATTTATTTCCAACCCTTCGGTTATACCGGACAACGCTTTTAATTCATTGCCCTTTTGGAGTATGGTCGCGTTAAATGCTCTGATCATTTCTTTCTGCGTGGCAATTTCAATTTCCAATCCTTTTACTTTTTCACGTGCCTGGTTCTGGCTGAATTCCTTTGTTGATTTGAGTTTTTGCCAATTTTGTATTTCGGTTATCTTGTCCAGGATGGCTGCTTGCTCCTTTTCTACCGATTGATAAGATTCAATCAAGACTTGCGTATCGATAATTTTTAAATCAGACTTATAAGAATTGAACTTACTTCGTAAATCTTCAATGGATTGTTTGTTGGTTTTAATCCTGTCTGAACAAGCTTCCGATTTGGCCTTATTTTCGGCAAGTTTAATATCAGCTGAGGCTTTATCTGCTTTCAGTTTTTCAAGCTTCCGGGTCCTCTCCTCCACCGTTTGTTTGCTCTTGGAGATTTCCAGGGTGGCATATTTTTCCACATAGGGATGCTCTGTTGAGCCGCATAGGCTGCAAGGTTTGCCTTTTTCTAATTTTTTACGTTCTTCCTCGAAACGAATAATACGGCTCTCCAGTTCATAAATTTGCTCAGCATCTCTCAATGAATTCATTGCCGACACAATTTCAACCTCTAATTTCCCGATTGTTGCCGATATTTCCTTTTCAAACTTTTCATATTCATTTCTGTCCCGGTTTAATTCCCCGTCTAACTTCATTAATTCGGCATAACTGTTGGAAAGTAGGTTGAGCTCCCTCAATTGACTTTTTTGAATATCCAATGATTTGTTCTTTTCAATTAACTCATCCAAATTATTCCGGGCAATCAGACTGTCAATTGATTTTATTTCCCGGTCCAGTTGCTCTAACGTCGAATTATCTTCTATAAAAAGCTTTTCCGATTTTTCAAGGTTTGTCTGTTGAACAGTACGTTCATCGGTATTTTGTTTTATTCCAAGGTTCAGGCTCACCATTCTTTCTCGGTTGCTTTTTCGCAAGGTAAGGTCTGAATTCCAACGTCCAACGTATTTCTCTACTTCCGGAGTATTCCGATTAACAAAAAGGTATTGATTGATGATTTGCAGTTTTCCTTTTTCCTGCTCTTGTTCCGCTGTCTTTTTATGCCGGAAGTCCAACAATTGGCCAATCGATTTAGTCAACTCAAAAACTGCTTGTCTTAGATCACTGATAGTTTTACCGGCATTCTGAATATCGGAGTCTAACCGGGTGACTTGATCCAGCTTAGGTTGCCATTCTTTAAAGATCCGGTCATTCTCAGCCATCTGAACCTTGCAGGCACGCTCCTGTTCTGTCACATTTTTCAACTCTGCATCTAAAGCCTTTAATGCGGTGTCAATTTCAAGCAGCCGTTTTTGTTTCTTTTCAATCTCTTTCTCGTAACGTGCTATTTCATCCAGCCGTTCTTTAAACGGTTCGGCGGAATCATGCCGGCTCAACAGGGTCAAACTATCACGATTTGCATCCAGTTCGAGCTCTAATTCGGTTTTATCTTTTTCAAGCTGTGCTTCTTTCTGTTTCAGTCCCGATTGTTTCTCAAACCAGTTCAGTATGCGTTCAACATGAACAAGTTCGTTGGTAAGATTTTTTATCTTCAGGTTCAATTCTCCTTCTTCCTTTTGCAGTTCCTGTATCGTTTCATCCGAAAGTAAATCATCTGTATTTATTTTTCCCTTGATCCGTTCCAGCTCCGACTTTTCATCATTAATCCGTATGGATAAAGTCTCGCCTATTTTTTTATAGATTTCTTCACCGGCTATTTGTTGCAGCAGATTTCCTTTTTCCCGGGCCGGTGCCGACAAGAATGCGGCAAATTCACCCTGTGCCAACAAGACCGAACGCAAAAATTGTTCGTATGTCAGTTGGGTAATTCGCTCAATTTCTTCTTCACACTTCGTCTTGCTTTCAGCAAGGATATCCCCGGAACTCAGGTTTTTCAGGTAAACAGTCTCTTTCGGATTGGTCAGTATCTTTCCCGAACCGCTTGTCAACCGCACATCCCATTGCGATTCAAAACGTTCGTTCTTAGTCTCAAACGTCACCCGGCACATGGCATCATTGGCACCATAGCTCACCGCATCCAGCAAGCCTGCCTTGCCGGAAGAGCTGCTGAATCGGGGCACCTTCCGGTATAAAGCGATTGTAATGGCGTCCAGGATAGTTGTTTTTCCGGCGCCGGTTGCCCCGGTGATGGCAAACAGCCCTACATCCCGGAAGCGCTGGCTTTCGAAATCAATGATAACAGGCGTTTCACAACGCAACGAATTTATGTTTTGTAATTCTACTTTTAATATCTTCATGGCTCACCGATTTCAGGCATTCTCATTTTCTTGTACAACTTGCAGTATCTCGAAAAACGCATTCAGCATTTCCGGCCGGTTATCCAAATCGAAATCCTGTTCTTTACATTTCAACCGGAATACTTCTTCTGGCGTAATCTCTTTGATGTCTCTCGCATTCTCGACCAACCTCTCCAACCCTTCCCGGCGATGTTCATTTTTCAGGGTTACTTTCAACACTTCCAGGTCAAGTGCTTCGGCAGCTCTACTAATTTCTTTATATTCGAATGCCAGTTCCTGCTCATCCTCCAGTACCACTTCAACCCAGGGTGTTAAAGTATGGTATTCCGCATCAATCTTTTCAAGCTGTCTGATACAATTCTCAACAGTTCCTGACACGCGGCAAATATTCCTGAACCGGGGAACAACGACTTCCTCTATTTTATTTATCTTGCCTTCGGATGTTTCCACAACAACCACCTTTTTATCAGCGCCAATCTCACTAAAACTCAACATATAAGGGGAGCCCGAATATCGAATGTGTTCCTTTCCGCCCACTGTTTGAGCCCGGTGTAAATGACCGAGTGCAATATAGTCGAATCCGGGCGGAAAATCTTCTGCCCCGATATCACCCAGGTTACCTACATAGATGGTTTGTTCACTTTCGGAAGTAGAACCGCCAAGGGCAAACAAATGACCCAGGGCAATGATGGGCATACCGGAAGTATTGATGGCCCGGCAGCAATCGGCGGCTTCGGTATAGTGACGTATCAGTGCCGTTTTATAGCGATTATTGATTTCCTCCGACGATTCGGAGGCTACAGCCCGCCTGATATCCTGGTCGCGCAAATACGGAACGGCCGCTACAATAATTTTTTCCCCGTTGATGGCAAGATGAAAGATTTCTTCTTCGATATTTTCTGTCGCTTTACCCACCACCCGGATGGAAAGGGCATTCAACAGTTCCTTAGGGGCATTCAGTGTGCTCGGGGCATCATGGTTTCCTCCGGTAATCACCGCTTCTTTACAACCCGTATCCCGCAAATGGATCAGAAAGTCGTAATAGAGTTTCTGGCCTTGCGCAGAAGGTACACCCGTATCGAAAATATCACCGGACACCAGCAGCATATCAATGTTGTTTTGCCGGATATATTCCAGCAGCCAATCCAGGAACAGGCTTTGTTCCTCCTGTTGCGACTGTTCCAGCAAGCGGTGCCCCAAATGCCAGTCGGAAGTATGAAGTATCTTCATGATTTTGAACCGTTATTTATTCTGTACGATTGATTTTCCCGTGAATAATTTTAAACCGCAGGAATCACATAATTCCACTCAAAATACTGCTATTTAAAATTACAAACCGGTAAGAACATAACACCAATATTTTTTCCTGTATTTAAAATTCCGAAAAGCATTGGTTCTTTTGTTTCCTTTTATGTGTTTTGTCGTGAATAGCTAGCTTTTTGCTTGGCTAAGACCCGTTAGAACGAGTTATTCTATTATTCTTGTTGGGAAAAATTTATTCGTCACTCAGTTTCTTTAATTCCGAATCCGTCTTATAAGGAACTTTCCCGGCCGGTACCACTTCGCTTGCTTTTGTCAGATGCATTTCCTGGTCGTCAAAGAAAATATTGGCCCCATAGGCATCCAACACTTTGTATTTATCCAGTTTCCCCAGGAAATAGGCTTCATCCACATACACTCCCCATTTCCGCAGCGTCTTGATAACCCGCATGTGAGAGGGTGCGTTCCGGGCCGTTACAATGGCCAGGCGCAGGGGCGAATTCTCGATGCCAGTCGGCAACTGTTCCTGTATCCGGGAAAGCTTGATTAATAGCTTGGCAAATGGTCCTTCCTGCAACGGATCATTTTCATGTTCCGCCTCAAATTCCCGGAATGCTTCCAACCCCTCTTTTTTAAACCGGATTTCCGATTCTTCCGAGAAAAGAACCGCATCAGCATCAAAAGCTATCTTTACCCGGTTATCCCTGGGATTGAATGACTTGGGCGGGGCATAAATCAGGGCAGCTGCACAGTTGGAGGAGTCGATAATCTTCTGTACATCGTCGGGATCCATCGATAGAAACAAATCGATACCGAATGCATCCATGTATGGAGCCAACGGTTCGCCTCCCGTCAGGGCAATCCGGGTGATATCGAGCTTGTATTCCGTGATGGAATTCAGCATCCTGACACCCGTCTCCGGGCTGTTCTTGGACATGACAATGACTTCTACAATCGGCGTTTCAACCAGTTTATTGAGTTCCAGCAAGCTCTTTACCAGATAAAAAGCAGTGCCTTCCTTCAACAACTCGGTCTCATGTTCCTGTTGAAACTTCCGGTAAGCCTCAATATGCTCCGTTTCAAAAATCCGGTTTTCTTCTTCCAGATTAAATAAGGCACGCGAGGAAACCCCTATTACCAATGTATTTGAGAAATCTACAGACATAATCTTTCGGTTTTTTCAGTTTGAGAATTACAAAACTACACATTATATTTTAAATTTTACAGCGATGCGGTGAATTATGCTATCGGTGAATCTAAAATAGTTCAATCGGTTTTAGAACCGTACAGAGGTTCATGCCGTCGCAAAAAGTCGCTTAACCGATAGTCCGGGTACCGGAACAACATAACAACTCTATGGGACGAGTCAGGAATTGAGCTCTGTCGTGTGTTCAAACGGGATTACTGCTTCGGGCAGCCGACAAATCGGCACGTTCTTTTCTGCTTCATCCGCTTCATTCGGATCGTTTTGCCGGCATCCAGATTGCAGCGTCGTCCAAACACAGTTCAACCGATTTCTTCCCACTATTCGTTCGCAGTATATAAGGGGTTCAGTTAGGGTTCAGTTAGGGTTCAGTTAGGGTTCGGATAGGGTTCGGTTAGGGTTCGGTTAGGTACACCTATCTGAACCCTATCGAAACTCTATCTGAAATCTTTCCGAATCCACTTCATACCTAAAACAGAAGCCGGGTAAGTCCCGTTGGACGGGAGTGAATATAAAAGAACAAAAACAACGGAATAAAATCAAAATGCCGCCATCCTTTTACTCTACTGCCTTTCATTTCCGGACGAGAAGTTTTTGGTAGTTCGTTTGTAACACCGTTCAGGCAAGCAAAGGAAAAATGACATGCAACTGGAATACCCCATGCGCAGATTCTTGTATGAACGATATTTAGCCCTGCTGCATTACATTCAAGACTGGCAGATAAGGAGAACATAATACCGGTAAACTGTTATAAATAAACCGTCTTCTAACTAACTAATGGTAACAGGCCGTTATAAACGTTGACTTATACCCCATTAAAATTTGAAAGAAAAATCACGTATTTAACAACAAATTGTACCGGAAAATGCTTATAAATAAACAACGAACTAAATTATCAAATTTCCCTATTAATTTTTTCATAATAATTATACAAATTCCATTCTTTTACTTTATCTTTCGGAAATTTTAAATCTAATTTACACATATATGGAAAAGATAAGCACTAAAGAAGTCCAGGATTGGGCGAAAGAATTTCTTTCCAAATCGGAAAAGGAAATCACGAACGATGAATTGAAGGAACAAAAGAAATATGCGATATTAATTCAGAATCCGAGCGATAAAACACTTCTGTCCAAGATGCTGGATGAATCGTCTCAAATCCACAACAGCAAGAAACTGGCCAGACGGATGAAGCTGCTCATTGAACAGTATGGCGTACCCCGGTTTTTCAATTCCAGCGATGCATTTTTACTTCATCTGTTTACTTCATTCGGCTATTGGTTTGATTTTATTTCCGTGCCTATCTTTAAGAAACGTCTACATTCCGACACTTCGAAAGTGATTATCAATGAAAAACAATCATTTTTGACCCAACACCTGATGGAGCGCCGCAAGCAGAAGATCGGCCAGAACGTAAACCTGCTGGGGGAAGTGGTACTGGGAGATGGAGAAGCAAACCACAGGTACCTTCATTACCTGGAAGCGTTGAAAGATCCTCAGATCAATTATATCTCCATTAAAATTTCCGGGATTTACGCCCAGATTAATCCGCTGAATTATGCCCAAAACAAAATCGAACTGTGCGAACGGCTGAACCGTATTTTTCAACAATCAATCGATTTTCCGTATGTTGATGATAACGGGGTATCCAGATCGAAGTTTGTAAACCTGGACATGGAAGAATACAAAGATTTGGAGTTGACTTTCGATGTCTTCAAAACGGTGTTAAGCCTGCCCCAATTCAAGAATTACACCTCCGGGATTGTTGTACAGGCCTACTTGCCTGATGCCTGGAATTTACAGACCGAATTGCTGGAATTTGCAAAGAAACGGGTGGCTGAGGGAGGTTCGCCTATTAAGATGCGGTTGGTAAAAGGAGCCAATCTGCAAATGGAATCGATCGTATCTTCCCTGAAAGGATGGGAAAACCCGGTACTCGGCAGTAAAGTTGAAGTGGATGCCAATTACCTCCATATCCTGGATCGTGCCCTGGAACCTAAAAATGCAAAAGCCCTGCACATAGGGGTAGCCTCGCACAATTTCTTCAGCATTGGGTATGCCTACCTTTTAAGCAAAAAGAATAATGTTGAAGAGGAGGTTACCTTCGAGATGCTGGAAGGTATGGCAAACCATCTGCCACGCGTTATGCGGAAACTGGATAAGCAGATCATCCTGTACACGCCGGTTGTAAAAGACGAGCATTTCCTGAATGCCGTATCCTATCTGGTGCGCAGGCTGGACGAAAACACCGGGAAAGACAACTTCCTGAGCTATTCGTTTAATTTAAAGTACAACAGCAAACAATGGAAATTCCTGCAACAACAATTTACGGAAGCTTACGAGTTAAAAGACAAAATGAAAGCTGTACCTTTCCGCACACAGGACCGGAACACGGAGCAGAATGTAAAAACTAAAAAGACGGAATACGGAACGTTCCGGAATGAACCGGATACCAATTTCGACCTCAAGCCCAACCGGTTATGGGCCGATACAATCCGGAATCACTGGAAAAAATCGGCTAACAGCATACCTTACCAGATTCCGGTTCAAATCGGAGAAAAAGAACTGCCGGTAGAAAAGAAATACCGGTATTTCGACCGCAGCCAGGCCGAACAGGTGTGTGTCTGTGAAGCCGGCCTGTCAAGCCTGGATCAGGTAAAAGAAGTAATTTCGATAGCCGAAGGGGACCCTTCAAACTGGCGAAAGACATCGCTGGATGAGCGGACTAAAATTTTATACCGGGCCGCAGATAATTTAGGCCTGAACCGGGGAAACCTGATTGGGTGCATGTCGGCCATAACCGGAAAGACCTTTTATGAAGGCGATGTCGAGGTTTCGGAAGCCATTGATTTCTGCCGCTTTTATCCGTTCAGTATGAAAAGCTTTATGGAACTCAAGACCGTCAGCATAAGCCCCAAAGGGATTGTACTGGTAATCCCGCCCTGGAATTTTCCGTTAGCCATACCTGTAGGAGGGGTAGCTGCCGCACTTACCGGCGGAAACACGGTTATACTGAAACCGGCAACAACGGCCTATCCGGTTGCCCGTGAATTTGCCAATGCATTTTGGGATGCCGGGGTTCCGAAGGATGCCTTACAGGTTTTATGTACCGATGGCCGGGAACCGTTGACTTATTTAACCGCACATCCGTCTATCAAACATATTATCCTTACGGGAGGAACCGATACTGCATTCCAGTTGCTTGCTAACAACCCGACCTGTCCGCTATCGGCAGAAACCGGAGGAAAAAATGCAATCATCCTGACATCCAGCGGAGATCGGGATCACGCCATTCAAAACATTGTTACCTCAGCCTTCAGTAATGCCGGACAAAAATGCTCGGCCTGCTCCTTGTTGTTACTGGAAAAAGATGTATATAACGACCCCGATTTCAAAATAAAACTGACGGATGCAGTGACCAGTATGAAAACAGGAGGTGTGTGGGATGGCGGAACTATTGTCGGTCCTATGATTACGTCGGAGAATGAAAAGCTCCTTCATGCTATTAATCACCTCGAAGCCGGGGAAAGCTGGCTGGTTAAACCGGAATTTGTAGACAAAAAACAACTGATATTGAAACCCTGTGTAAAATGGGGTGTACGACCGGATAGCTATACCTTTAAAAACGAATTATTTGCTCCTCTGTTAGGAGTTGTTTGCATTGACGATTTAGACGATGGAATTAAAATGGTGAATGCTTCGGAGTATGGCCTGACTTCCGGGTTACAAAGCCTGGATGAAAGAGAACAACTGCTATGGAAAAACAGCATTGAGGCCGGGAACCTGTATATCAACCGGGGAATTACCGGCGCCATTGTCAACCGTCAACCATTTGGAGGGATGAAACGCTCGGCTTTTGGCGGGGGCATTAAAGCCGGGGGCCGAAATTATGTCACCAGCTTTGTGAATATCACCGGAAACCCCAAGATAGCCGCTACCTCCAAAGAGAAGAATCCGTTTACAACCTTCTCATCTTTGTTGAATTTCCACGAAAGCGCCCATTTTCAGACAGCTATCGACAGCTATATAAAGAACTGGAAAGATGAATTTTCCAAGGAACGTGATATCCATCATTTGATGGGAGAACAAAACACATTCCGCTACTTGCCGTTAAAGAATATGGCTCTCCGGGTTCAGGACAAGGACACCCTTTGTGATATTTTTATGATCCTGGCTGCAGCCAATATTGTGAAAACACCCATCAAACTTAGTATCAATGCAGATGACTCCAAGCTTGAGGTTTTAAAGAAGTCAACTCAGCATGAATGTACCCTGGTCATTCAAAACGAAAACGAATTTTTGAAAGAACTGGATAAATACGAACGTATACGAACCTGCAACGGTGAACTTTCCGATGAATTCTACCTGAAAGCTGCAAAAACAGGAAAATACATCGCCTCTGCCAGGCCACTTGTTGAGGGTCGAATTGAGTTACTCCATTATGTAAAGGAACAAAGTATCGCTTATGAATATCACCGCTACGGAAGTATCACCCAAAAACCGGAAGAAAATTAAACAAATGGATTATTCCTTTATGCGTCAAAGCGGGGAAGAAACGTAAGACACTGTGATCTGTTTCTGTAAACCGTACTATTAAAACCGGAAAAGGCTTATCAAAAAGATAAGCCTTTTCCGGTTTTAATTTTTCAATCAATGCTTCATTCAGGTTAATAAAACAAAAGACATACCGGAGAACCAACTTCAATCTGTGTACCGGTAGCAGCAAGCCTGCCTGTCTTTGTATCGCGTTTAAAGATGACAATATTATCAGTTTGTTGATGTGCAACAAAAACATATTGACCATCAGGAGTAATTGCAAAATTACGTGGACCATCCCCACCTGTTGGGATTTGTTGGATAAACGTCAGTTTGCCATCATTGCCAACCGAAAAACAAGTGATATCATTAGCTGTCCCACGATTGGTTGCATAAAGATATTTTCCATCCGGAGACAAGTGAATATCGGCAGCCCTGATAACTACTTTATCATTTTTTATAATGGAAGTCTCCTGGATTAAACTCAATCTTCCGTTCTTCATTCCCAACACAGATACTGTACCATCAATTTCCTGCAACAGGTAAAGTTTTTTACCATCCTTTGAAAATACAGCATGGCGTGGACCGCTACCCGGCTTTACAGATAACGTGTCATAAGGAACCAGGACATTGGCTCTTGCGGTTGGATTATACTGATAAACGGTAACTTTATCTGTGCCCAGATCATTGGCTAATAAATACTTCTTATCGGGAGTCAATATCACCTGATGTACATGCGGTTCATTTTGCCGTTCGGAATTTATACTTTTACCCACATGCTGGATGACCTGCAAAACGTTTGTAAGTGAGCCATCAGCTCTTCGACCAAAAACGGAAAGACTACCTCCTCCATAATTTGCAGTAAACACATGCTTTTCTGCTGACGTAATAAAACATGGACCATCACTTTTTGTTAAAGATGCATTTATAGAAGTCAGCTTTTCAGTTCTTTCATTGAAGGCAAATGCATTGGCAGCACTGCCTTTCGGACTTTCACTTACTGAATACACAAATTTTCTATCCGGTGTAATAGTCAGGAAACTTGGGTTTAAGACACCTGTTCTTACTGATTTCCGGGTAGAAACACCTGTTTTCATATCAATGTCATACGAATAAATACCCTGGCTTTTACCGCTATCAGTATAAGTTCCAATTAATAAACGATAATTGCCTTTTTGAGCACAAACCGGAAATACAAGCAATGCAACAAAAAAATTAATAAATAGTGATCTCTTCATATCTGATTAATTATATAGCTTAATTTTGTTTTCTAATTAAAGTTTCAAAAGTACATATTTTTCCGGTATTATTTAAATCAAAAAAAACAATATCAGAACAAATAGCGTTATTTTGTATTATAAGTTTCTCAACACTTAAACAAATTAAACAGTCAGAAAATGTCAGAAAAACATATTATACAAACCGAATGGAATGGGGGTATGGCTTTCGAAGCCGATGTAAACGGCCATAAGGTCACTATGGATGCAACCATCGAAGCAGGCGGACACGATTCAGGTCCCAGTCCAAAAAAATTAATGCTGGTGGCCCTAAGTGGCTGTACGGGCATGGACGTAGTGTCTCTTCTAAAAAAAATGCGTGTAGACATTGAAAAATGTACCATAGAAGTACAGGGAGATGTAGCAGAAGAACATCCCAAAAGATATACAAAAATGCATGTTATCTATAAGTTTACAGGCAAGAACCTCCCCTTGGACAAACTTGAAAAAGCAGTAAAAATGTCGGAAGAAACATATTGTGGAGTTGAAGCTCTATATAAAATGGCAATTGAAGTAACTTCAGAAATAAAAATAATAGAATCTTAATTTGTAACTGTTTTGAATTTATGATGAAAGTTGACATTCATTTAGATTAATTCCTTCTTCTTTCGTTTCAAAACCAATTGGCTGCACATCATCCGAATCTCAAATCACTATAATTGTGTATCGCAAGTCTATTATTTCTTTGCATCCTACTGGCTATAAATATTTTGTATAATCTTTTTATACTGAATACTGAAGAAATATTCAGTATAAAAAATGTATTTATATCAGTCAGAAGTTAAAACACAGGATGCCAAAACAAATACAATCCCAATGAAGCTAGTTATAATTTCAAACAGATTACCATTAAAAGCCAGCAAATCGGATAATGGTAAATTTGAATTCTCGCGTAGTGAAGGAGGTCTGACGACAGGCCTCGATTCACTTGAGATGGCCATTGAAAAGCATTGGGTTGGATGGCCGGGTGCTTTTGCCGAGACAACTGACGAACAAGAAGAGATTACAAGGCACCTTGATCCTTTTAAATTTCATCCTGTTTTCCTAACTGCTGAACATATTCAAAATTATTATGAGGGTTACAGTAATAACACATTATGGCCTCTATGCCATTATTTTTATGCATTTGTAGAGTACGAAAACAAATACTGGGAAGCCTATAAAGAAGTCAATGAAATGTTTTGCCAGGCTGCTATCCCTTTTATAGAAACCGGTGACATTGTATGGGTGCAGGATTATCACCTTATGTTACTTCCACAATTGCTTCGAAATGCGATTCCCGGAATTAGTATCGGATATTTTCATCATATTCCGTTTCCTTCATACGAACTTTTTCGCGTTTTACCCGAAAGAGATGAACTACTAAAAGGTTTGCTGGGAGCCGATTTAATAGGATTTCACACATACGATTACATGAGACACTTTGTAAGTGCAGGTGAAAGGGTGCTGGATTTGCACTTCAAACTTGATCAGGTTTCACTCGAAAACCGGATTGTATTCGTCGATGCATTTCCAATGGGCATTAATTACACACTCTACTATGAAACAGCCATACAGCCTCAGGTTCAACAAAAGGCACTTGAACTTAAAAAGAGTTTTGGTCCTCATAAACTGATACTATCGGTTGACAGACTGGATTACAGCAAAGGAATTATTCACAGGCTTAAAGGGTTTGCCCTTTTTCTTGAAAAACATCCGGAATACAAAGAGAAGGTTTCAATGGCTATGATTATAGTTCCTTCCAGGGATAATGTAGACCGATATGCTGATTTAAAAACAAAAATTGACGAAATGATTGGACACATTAATGGCATGTATTCTACTATCAACTGGACTCCTGTTTACTATTTCTATCATAGCTATGATTTTGAAGAATTGGTAGCCATGTATCACATTGCCGACATTGCCCTGATAACTCCCTTACGCGATGGCATGAATCTGGTGGCAAAAGAATATATTGCAACCAAAAGAGACACTCCTGGAGTATTAATTCTAAGCGAAATGGCCGGTGCGGCTATTGAATTAACCGATGCGATTATAGTAAACCCAAATGATATCGAAGAAATAGAACGTGCAATTCTGGAAGCACTCGAAATGCCAGAGACAGAACAATTGAGAAAAATAGCATTAATGCAAAAAATTGTTTCAAAACATACTGTAAGCAAATGGGCTAATGACTTTATAACTGAATTGCAGGTTATCAAACAAAAAAACGAAGATTTGAATACTGAGCGACTCGATGAAGCTACATTCCGGAAAATTCAGAAAGCATATCAATCTGCTGGCAAACGTTTATTCATTTTAGATTATGATGGTACTCTAGCTCCATTCAGAAGCCGCCCGGAAGATGCGGTTCCGACAAAAAAACTTTTGAATCTATTAGAAAAACTATCCAACAACAAAAAGAACAAAGTTGTGATCAGTAGTGGAAGAGATCAACTAACCCTTGAAAAATGGTTTAATAAATTACCAGTTACTCTTGCTGCAGAGCATGGTGCATCTTATAAAGAAGATGGCGTTTGGCATAAAAACCTTCCGATAAATCAACCCTGGGACGACGAGATCATTTCAATTCTTCAATCATTTGTAGATAAAACCCCACGCTCTAAGATGGAAGCGAAAGACACAACATTGGTGTGGCATTACCGGAATGTTGACGGTTGGCTAGCATCATTACGCGAACAACAACTTTTGATTGCACTGATTGCCCCCTGTTCCAGGCTTAATTTACAAATCATGCGGGGAAATAAGGTTGTGGAGATAAAATCGCCATATCACACCAAAGGTTCCGAAGTCAAACGGATATTAAAGACAGGCAGTTTTGATTTTATTCTTGCTATGGGTGATGATACTACAGATGAAGATACTTTCCGTGAACTGCCCAATGATGCATACACCATTAAAATAGGTGCCATCTCCGAAATAGCCCGTTACAATTTACGCAATCAAACAAGCGCAATTCCTTTCTTAACGAGATTGGATGAAGAATAGATTCAACTGTTCCACTTCAACTATTCCAATCAATAAAATGTCTTTTGATGAATGGATAAGATAAAAAACCATTAAAAGCAAAGAGGACTTTCGGTGCACCGGAAGTCCTCTTTTTAATTTGGAGTAATCAGGGTTTTATAAACCGTGACAAATCTTCCGAATCAGTAAAAAGACGTGCTGTATTTATCAATGCCAAATGAGAATAGGCTTGGGGAAAATTACCCAACTGAGTCTTTGTTTCAAAATCAAGATCCTCACTAAACAATCCGAGGTTATTGGAATAGCTGATCATTTGATCGAACATAACCCGTGCTTCTTCCTGACGGTCAATTACAAATAAAGCACGAATCATCCAAAAGGTACAAATGGTAAAAGCGGATGTAGGGACACCAAAATCGTCTGTATTGTTGTAACGAAACATCAAACCCTTATATCTCAACGAGCGATATACCGCTTCTACAGTTTTTCGGTACCGTTCATCTTCGGGCCTTATAAAACCATAAGCCTCCATCAATAACAACGAAGAATCCAATTCCAGATTCTCATAAGTCTGTGAAAAACTTTGAATTTCTTCTTTCCAGCCTTTAGTTAGTACATCCTCTTTTATTAATTCAGCTGTTTTAAGCCACTGTTGTGCCAAATCATCTTTATAAAGCAACTTAGCAATACCAATTGCCCTATCCATGGCCACCCAACACATTATCTTTGAAAATACAAAATGCTTTTCATCGCCCCGAATTTCCCAGATACTTTTATCCGCTTTTTCCCAATCATCCATCACTGTTTTGACCATGTTTTTTACCACTTCAAACATATCTTCTATCTCATCCAATGTCCCCGGAAAATAACGGTAATATTGATAAATGACATCCATTAGATAGCCAAACGAATCGTTCTGTTTTTGATGATAAGCATCATTTCCAATCCGTACAGGCTTAGAATTTTTATAGCCACTTAGATGTGGTAATTCTTCCTCTGTTAGTATTCGTTCTCCACGAATACCATACATAATCTGAAAAGTATCAGATTTTCTTTTAAGAATATTTTTAATGAATGTCATAAACCGTTTTGCGGTTCCCTGATGGCCAACAAGCAATAAAGTTTCAATGGACATGGAAGCATCCCGTAACCAACAAAAACGATAATCCCAATTTCTGGACTCACCTATTGACTCCGGCATACTGGTAGTCAGGGCTGCTAATACAGCTCCGGAACGCTGATATGACATCAACTTCAGTACCAATATGCTTCTTTCAATTATATCATTGTAGACTGTGTATTTTTTTGACCTATTCGACCAGTTCATCCAGTAAACCCGGGTTCGTTGAAATTCCAGTTCCGCCCGATTCTGATCTATCCTGATGAGTTTCTCATTATTTGACAACAATAAAAATTCATCATGTATTAATACAAATTCCTCGCCTTTTAATATTTTTTCAAAATCCAGTCCCGAATACAGGTAGATAGTATCTATTTGGTTTTGAACAGAGAAGGTTTTCACATATTTTGGTTCTATCCGGTTAATCACTTCGTCACGGGCATAATTCAATGCCGGACGGTAGACTATCCGAAAGCGTGGATTACCGCGTTTTAATCTGATGAGCCGGTAAATTTCAGGAGGCTGGAAATATGAATTTTGTTGGTCAATACGGTATAATGGCATAAAATCTATTACCTCAAAACTTCCTTCTATGGAGGAATAAGACGTCGATAATATATTAGTATGCTCTATATATTTTTGTGAAACAGAATAATGATCATCTACCACAAATGAAAAACATCCGCCGATATTCTTATCTAATATTTGGGCAAATATGGAAGGTGAATCAAAATCCGGAAAACAAAACCAATCTATGCTACCCCTGTCAGATATCAGAGCAGCTGAGCGGCAATTTCCTATTACTCCGTAATTGAAATGATCCATAATGTTGAATTCTTAAATTAAATTCTATATTTTATTTATTCAAACACAAAGCTAATCAAATTCAATATATAATGAAGTTTTTAGGACCAATTTATAACAAACCTACTTTTTCATCCGCGAGCTTAACTCTTTGTATACTTTCTCATACGTAGGTGTAGCAATTCCGTGTTTCTTTCCAAGATCTATAACAATACCGGTCAGTGTTTTCAATTCGGTATTTCTTCCGGCCTGGAAATCACTGTGCATGGAGGAAGTTGTTTCAAAAGGCAGGTTTTCGAGTTGATGAATCGTTTTATCGATAACAGACCGGTCTATTTCGGCTCCCTCTGCATTGGCTACCAGAAGTAATTCTTCCAATAAATTGACTAAGGTCGTCTTGCGAACTTTATCAGTCAGTAAAGCGCCAAAACTCACATCAAAATACGAAGTGAGGGAAGCTGTGGAAGAAATAAAGAAGAATTTTTTCCAGATGACCGACAAGATCTTTTCGGAAAAGGTAGCTTCGATTCCGGCATCTTTCATTACTTTCTCCATATACAACAAACGATCATTCGTCTGATTATCGTACCCAAAGAAAAGGCTGTGCACATTTCCCGAACTTTCAACCACACCAGGCTCATTCAATCGTCCTACAATATAAGCGCACCCCTGCCATACTTCAATTTCGGGAAGCAATGCACGAATCCGGGTGGAAATATCGGCCCCATTAAGCAATGGAAGAATTACTGTTGTGGAACCTACACAAGGCTTTATCTGCGCAATGGTGGCATCTAAATCATAGCTTTTGGTAGTTACAATTACATAATCAGCAATTCCGATCTCCGATACATCATCAGTTGCCAAGGTTGGTCGGGCTACAAATGAACCAGTTTCAGTTATCAACGTTAAGCCATTTTGCTGAACTTGCTTTAAATGCTCACCACGGGCTACAAAATAAATCTCCAACTCCGGATCTTCCGCATAACGTTTTGCCAATAATCCGCCATAATACCCTCCTACTCCTCCGAGTCCGACGATCACAATCTTTGTATTCATATCATTTTATCCTTAAAAAACTGACTGCAAAGTTAACGAATTTGTAGAAAATAACCTCAAAGAGTTTGCAGAACCTTTGGAGGTTTTTACTTTTAACCGACAATATTAACCGGACTGCGACACAAAAAAGGACTCACCCTTCGTAAAGGAAGTCCATTTTCTATATCAATCCTGAGTGTAAACCAAAGCCTTACTCCCATTGACCTCTTAAGAATTTATTTATCCTTGTTCGCTTAAGCCTATTGGTGTTTAACATGGCCGCTTCCTGATACATTCGATTTGACACTCGGATTACCGGAGTATATAATATCACCCGAACCCGATACGGAGGCTTCAAGCTTATTCTCAATCATTACATGCATATTTCCACTCCCGGAAATGGCACAATTCCCGTTTTTTGCTTTCAGTTGAGAAAACAAAAGGTTCCCACTTCCGGATATTTTGACATATAAGTTCTGTACCGATCCGCTGGCAGCTATATTTCCGCTTCCGGAGATTTTCACATCAAGTTTATTCAATTTGCAATCCCCGTCAAATTCTACATTCCCGCTTCCGGAAAGGACTAATGACTGCATATCGGTAAAAGCCGAACGAACTTTTATATTGCCGCTTCCGGAAAGTTTGAGTGAGTAGAGAGGATCGGGCATAGTAATAATTACTTTTGCTTTTGAATTACTTAAGTTAACTGAAAATGGTTGCCTTTTTATAATCAGACGGTTGTCCACAACCTCAACCTTCAAATACTGAAGGAGATTTTTATAATCTGAAACATTTACACTAAAAGCATTTCCCTTTACAATTTCTACATTTGCAGCTGTTTGTAATTCAATGGAAGTAAAATTCTTTACATTTCTGGTCTCCGTAGCAAGACTTCCTTTACCTGAAATTCCATTCCATTCGGAGAAACAGGAAATACAAAAGCATAACAGGACTGCAATAAGTGCTGGTAGTAATAATCTTTTTGTTTTCATAAGATTGTCTTTTAAGTATAAATTATAGTTGTCTTTAATGTTATTCTAAATGTGGTTGATTGATTGGTAGCATTCTGGTTGTTCAACAACCTCAAACAGATAATCAACACATTTGAGAGCTTTTTGTTGAATTCTTAGGCCAATAGGAACCTTATTTTTAAATCCCCTATTTAACAGGCAATCAAGTATCGCTTCTTTAGGATACTTGATTGTCTGTCTTTGTAATTTATCTTTTTGCTGTTTTATCTGTGGTCAGCACTACCGGAAAAACTTCTCCGGATTGTTTGATTACCCCAACGAAGTTGTATTCTTTATTCAGTGTTCCAAGATATTCTATTCCGGCATTTGAAATGTCAAGCGTTAAAATAGAATCTGCAAAATTCGTATACGTTACAGGAATCCGATGTGATTTTTGATCCGGACTATCCATGCTTGCTCTCAATCCGGTTTTGGATTTCGAGATATTAAATACAACCCGTAGCTTTTTACCATGGAGATTTAGATCACCGTACCATTTTCCTGAAATGTCTTGACCAAACATAGATAATGATGTCAAGACGACTGCTAAAATCATAATTGCTTTTTTCATTTTCGTAAAATTTAAAATTGGTTTTATAAAAGTTATTTTTTATCTCTTTCTTTTTATTGAAATCATTTATTCATATCAATGACCCTGAAAAACCTGTTTCCTTACATTTATCTTCAAGTTTTATATTTTAATATCTATTTTTCACCTTTCAAATCAGCCAATTTTTAGGGGAAAAGTAATTCTATCGTAGCGACAATACAACAATAGATAATGAACCACCTGGAATGAAAGTTGAATAACTTGGTTTAAATATTAAAGGTTTTATGATTAGACGGAATGAATCAGTGTTTTGGATTTAGGAGCATAAAAAAAATATCTTTATAAGACACGTTTAATTTAAAGCTCAAAAAAAAACGGACTCACCTTAATCAGGCAAGTCCGTTTTTTTTCTTAAGTCCCCTTTAGGGGATTTAGGGGTTATTCCTCCAACAATATTTCCAGGATAGTACAAGCTGCCTTAGCAACCGGGCTTCCCGGGCCAAAGATAGCGGCCACACCGGCTTTGTAAAGATAATCGTAATCCTGGGCAGGAATAACTCCACCTGCAATGACAATGATATCTTCACGACCAAGTGCTTTCAGTTCTGCAATAACCTGAGGAATCAGGGTCTTGTGACCTGCTGCCAATGAAGAAACACCTAATACGTGTACATCATTTTCGACAGCTTGTTTAGCTGCTTCGGCAGGTGTCTGGAACAAAGGTCCCATATCCACGTCGAATCCGCAATCTGCATACCCGGTAGCTACTACTTTAGCACCACGGTCATGGCCATCCTGACCCATTTTAGCAATCATGATACGAGGACGACGACCTTCTTTCTTGGCAAATTTCTCTGTCAATTCACAAGCCTTAATAAAGCTTGCATCGTTTTTAGTTTCTGATGAGTACACGCCTGAAATTGTTCTGATGGTTGCTTTATAACGACCTGCAACTGCTTCGCAGGCATCGGATATTTCACCTAATGAAGCACGAAGATGAGCAGCTTCAACGGCTAATTCTAACAGGTTACCGTTTCCGGTTTTAGCACATTCGGTAATAGCTGCCAATGCTTTTTGCACATCAGCTTCGTTACGGTTGGCACGTAATTGTTTCAACCGTTCGATTTGTTGGATACGAACTGCGGTATTGTCCACTTCCAGGATATCGATCGGAGCTTCTTTTTCCAGCCGGTATTGGTTTACACCAACAATTACCTGGCTTCCTGAGTCAATACGTGCCTGGGTACGCGCTGAAGCTTCTTCGATACGCATTTTTGGAATACCGGTTTCGATAGCCGCAGCCATACCACCCAGTTTTTCAACTTCTTCGATCAACGCCCAGGCTTTTTCAGCGATTTCATTGGTCAGGGTTTCTACGTAGTAAGAACCGGCCCATGGATCCACTTCCTTGGTGATGTTGGTTTCCTGTTGGATATAAATCTGTGTGTTACGGGCAATACGAGCCGAGAAATCGGTTGGCAATGCAATCGCTTCATCCAAGGCATTGGTGTGGAGCGATTGGGTATGGCCCAAAGCAGCAGCCATAGCTTCAATACAGGTACGACCAACGTTATTGAACGGATCTTGTTCGGTCAACGACCATCCTGAAGTCTGTGAGTGCGTACGCAATGCCAGTGATTTTGGGTTTTTAGGATTGAATTGTTTTACAATCTTTGCCCACAACATACGTGCAGCACGCATTTTGGCAATTTCCATAAAGTGGTTCATTCCGATAGCCCAGAAGAAGGACAAACGTGGAGCGAACGAGTCAATGTCCATACCGGCATTTACTCCGGCACGTAAGTATTCCAATCCATCAGCCAGGGTGTAAGCCAATTCTATATCAGCTGTTGCACCTGCTTCCTGCATGTGGTAACCCGAAATAGAGATCGAGTTGAACTTAGGCATCTTCTTCGAAGTAAACTCGAAGATATCAGCGATAATCTTCATGGAGAATTTAGGTGGATAAATATAGGTATTACGAACCATAAATTCTTTCAGGATATCATTCTGAATGGTTCCGGCCATTTCTTCCAGTTTAGCACCTTGTTCCAGTCCTGCATTGATATAAAAGGCAAGGATAGGAAGTACCGCACCATTCATGGTCATGGAGACAGACATTTTATTCAATGGAATACCATCGAACAAAACTTTCATATCTTCCACCGAGCAGATCGATACACCGGCTTTACCCACGTCACCTACCACACGTTCGTGATCGGCATCGTATCCGCGGTGGGTTGGCAAGTCGAATGCTACCGACAACCCTTTTTGTCCTGCTGCCAGGTTACGGAGATAGAATGCATTTGATTCTTCAGCAGTTGAGAATCCTGCATACTGACGGATTGTCCAGGGTTGCATGGCGTACATAACGCTGTAAGGCCCACGTAAATAAGGTGGAAGTCCGGCAGCATAATTCAAATGTTCCATTCCTGCCAAATCCTCTTTGGTGTAAAATGGCTTTACAGGTATCAGTTCCGGGGTCAACCAAGTGCTCTCGGTCTGAGGTGCAACTTGATCAGTTGCGAAACTTTGTATATTTATTTTTTTGAAATCAGGTTTCATTTTTTTAGACTTTTAGAATAAAGAGCATAGATTAAAGACATATAGTTAGTCTTTGAAAATTGTTCTTAATCAAGTTTATTATATATTTTATCTGGAAGCTTATCGTAAAATGCGATAAGATCTTGCTCTTATATTAGTTTCTGATTGAAAGTCTTCAATTCATCCAATACATTCGTTCTTACATTGACAAAATGTTCAATACCAATAGCTTTCAAGTCTTCTGTACAAGCAGGAGCTCCGGCGACCACAAATTCGGCTTTGCCTTTGGCCAATGCATAAGCAGCTGGTGCGAGTTCGGCATATTCGTCATCGCTTGAGCAAAGAACGATAATATCAGCTTTTGCTTCCAACGCTGCATCTACCCCTTCTTTTACTGTATTGAAACCGTTATTATCGATTATCTCGTAACCGGCACAAGCAAAGAAGTTCGATGAGAACTGTGCACGAGCCAGACGCATAGCCAGGCTACCGATAGTCAACATAAATACTTTCGGACGCTTAGCGGCTTTTTCAGTAGCAAAACGTAATGCTTCGAATTCTGCAGCACCACGTACCGGTAACAGTTTTTCTGTCCCTTCATGGGAGCAACCACAATCAGCAGCATCATTAATTTGTACTTTCTCAGCACCAATCTCGTTGAAGTTAGGGAATTGGTTAGTTCCCAACAGAATTTCACGACGGCTTGATACAGCTTTCAGACGTGCGGTAGCAGTTGCTTTCACAGCCTGTTGTACCTTGCCTGAAGCAATCGCTTCGAAGAATCCACCCTGCTCATCCACTTCCAGGAACAGTTTCCATGCCTGGGCAGCTATTTCGTTGGTCAATGTTTCGATATAATAGGAACCTGCAGCAGGATCGGATACTTTATCGAAATGACATTCTTCTTTTAATAATAATTGTTGGTTACGGGCAATACGTTCCGAGAAATCGTCGGTTGGTTTGAAGACTGAATCGTATCCCAGTACGGTAAGTGAGTTTACACCTCCCAGGGTAGCGCTCATAGCTTCCGTTTGAGTACGGAGCATGTTTACGTTGGCATCCAGGACGGTTTTGTTGAAAGTGGAAGTTTCGGCATGAATGCGCATTTTGGCAGCACATTTGCAGATTCCGTTTTCTGTGCTTTTACAATCGTCTCTCTTGCATTCAGCCTGGTAAGCGTCTACCAGCATAGCCCACAACATGCGGGCAGCACGGAATTTGGCAATTTCCATAAAGTAGTTGCCGCCTACTCCAAAGTTGAATTTAATTTTCTTGGCAGCCAGCGAAGTATCCACGCCTGCTTCAACAAGCAATGAAAGGTATTCGTTACCCCATGCCAGGGCATATCCCAATTCCTGGGCAATAAAGGCACCCGCATTGTTCAATGTTTTTGCATTGACAGTAATGACACGGTAAAATGGTAAACCGGCAGCTGCCAGAACGGTAGCTTTGGCTTTTTCGGTGATTTGTTCTTTGGTCAATTCTTTGCCTGCCAGCAACATGCGGTTCATTGGGTCGAAATTGATTGAACCATGCAATTTGGTCACATCATATTCTTTCGATTTGAAATAACCGGTAAGGATAGTAGCCAGTTCGGCTGCTCTGCTAACACAAATGCAGAAGTTAAGTTCCACACAATCAGCAGCAATACCTTCCAACAAAGTAGCAATGTATTCAGGGCTCAACTCTTCTTTCTTCAGCTTGAAACCAAGTGAGTTTACGCCTTTGTACAATACGTCCAACGCTTTTGCATTTGCTTCTTTTGCAGTTTCTACTGCAATGTCCTGGCGAACGAGCCATTCGTTTCCGGTCTTAGTTCCACGTACATAAGGGAATTCTCCGGGAGCTGAGTCTTTTGTTTTGAGAGTTTCAATGTCCTCTGCCCGATAGAAGGGCATTACGTTGAAACCTTCGTTGGTTTTCCAAACAAGCCGTTTGTTGAAGTCAGCTCCTTTAAGATCGACTGTTACTTTATCCAACCATTGCTGTGTGCTAACCGGTGGAAAATCAGCCAATAAATTCATTTTTTTTTCTGCCATAATATTGTTTAATTATCGAATTTTCTAAGCGAGTGCAAAATTACTACTTTCTGTTGAGTTATAATAATTTTTCTGAATGAATTAAAGAAAAAAAGTGGTAATTGAATTTTTCCGTCAGAATGAGTGAATTGCAGGTCCCTTTTTTCAGGTATCAGAGAAAGAAACATTATCGGATTATTGTTTGTTTTGCATCGGATCATTTTTTAGAATCGTGAATGCAACATGGTATTTCTCATTCTCCAGTTTATTGAGCCCACTCCGAAGAGTGTTTTTTTTTCGCAAAGACCCGAACACGCTAAAATTACACAACTCAGAAAACAGCAGATTACTTTATTGCTTCTTAGCGTACCTTTTAATAATTAGACTTATCGGCAGACTCATTATTAAGAGAAGACTCTTCCCCGGTTCTACAGGAATCCGTTTTAGGTATAATATGGGATTAAAGGGAGTTCAGAGAGACTTTCGAGGGGGTTGGCTGGGGGTTCCGAGGGGTAAATACCTCGGAAACCCCCCCCAACCCCCGCAGAACCCAGAAACGACACCGAA
>JAUZOM010000120.1 GCA_030706465.1 Bacteroidota bacterium
ATTCAACCGACGATATTTCGGAGAAAAGATGTTCGATAGATTGGTTTTTGCCGCTGCAAAATACAATACAAACTTTAAATCCAGAATTTACAACAGGTCGCTTTGCGGATAATCATAAAAACTTTCGCTCGTTTCCTAAGGACTTGATTAGTGGCTTACCTGATGATTTAGTCGCACTCCCACGGTTCATTTTCCAAAATAAATCCGTAAACAAAAAGTGGGAGTGCAACTGATGCTTGCATGAAACGCTGTCAGGTACAAGCACGCTGACAGATTGGAGGATAAAAACCTGACATCGTCGAAGACAT
Organism: Bacteroidota bacterium; assembly: GCA_030706465.1. GTDB lineage: Bacteria > Bacteroidota > Bacteroidia > Bacteroidales > Paludibacteraceae > Paludibacter. The sequence goes on from JAUZOM010000120.1 coordinate 309, forward strand.
GTCAGCGTTTAAAAACTTTCGCTCGTTTCCTAAGGACTTGATTAGTGGCTTACCTGATGATTTAGTCGCACTCCCACAGCACTTATACCAAATATTTCTGGTATACAAAATGCGGGAGAGGAATGATATTTATAAATAATCTAAATTTGCAACTACAGAATAGTTACAATAAGAATATAGTGTATATCTTTGTAAAAAATAAGTTTATGTCGAAAGCTGAAAAACTGCTGGTCCGCTTATTATCCCAACCAAAAGATTTTACATATACAGAACTGAAAACTGCACTCACTTCTTTAGGATACGTTGAAGAGCAAGGTGCTGGATCGAGAGTTTGCTTTAAAAGTAAAACGCACAAGATCAAGCTTCACAAGCCACATCCGGGTAATATACTCAAGCAATATCAAACCAGCTTAATTGTTGACGAGCTTAAAAAAGAGGGGTTAATTTAAAGGAGGTATAAAAAATGAAAGATGTATTGAATTACAAAGGATTTATCGGGAGTGTACATTTCTCGGCCGATGATAATGTGTTTTATGGAAAAGTGGAAGGCATAAATGATTTGGTAACTTTTGAAGGGGAAACCGTAAAAGAGTTAACAGAAGCATTTCAGTATGTAGTCGATGAGCATATCAAAGATTGTGAAGCTGAAAATATTGCCCCAGAAAAGAGCTATAAAGGAAGTTTTAATGTCAGGATAAGCCCTGAACTTCACAGACGCATTGCTGTTTCAGCTAAAATGCATGGAGTCTCTATCAATAAATTCATTTCCGAAGCTTTAAACCAAACCATATCACATTGAAAGAACTTTTTCTTTATTGTTCAAAGTATTTGAACTCAACTCCTATAGCGTATAAGAGATAAAACAAACAAAACTCAGTATGACAACCGAACAAACCGATTATAGTGTGAACCTGAACGTCCGGACCAAGTTTATTTTCTCGACGTCCGGAAGCGCATCTTCCCTTGTGAAACACAACGATGCCATACGGACGCTCGGACTAAACCTGGTGTATTTCACCCTTGCCGATCCGGTTACACCGGAAGGATATGCAGCTTTAGTCCGGTCACCTGTTGCACGGGGCGCAGCTGTTACCGGAAGAGGCGGCCTAAAGTCAACCATTATCCCGTTCCTGGACGATGTGGAACCGTTGGCATTGAAAACGCAGGCTGTCAACACCATTGTGAACAACAATGGCAGACTCTACGGATACAATTCGGATGCCATCGGACTAAAGACTGCCTTAATGAGGGGTATTGAGGCTTCCGGGCTGGATATTAAGACTGCAGTGATTTATGGGAACGGAGGCGTATCGGGGGTTGCTTTTCATGTATTGCTGGAACTGGGCATCAAGGTCACTATGGTGGGCCGGGATCCCCGGAAAGTGCAGGAAAAGAAAAAACAATTGGGTCTGGAGCATCTGGCCGACTTCAAAGGACCGTATGACCTGGTGGTCGATGCAACACCCATTTCGTCCAGTCCGGATTTCCTGCGTGCCACCGGATTGTCGGGACTGCTCGAAGGTTGTAAGATGGTATTTTGCCATAATATGCCCGAGAAAGATAACAAGACGAATTACCTGGAGCAATACTGTGTGGAAAATAAGCTTTATTTTATCCCGGGCAAGTGGATGTATAACGCCCAGCTGACCAAACAATACCGACTGCTGTTCGAAGGATACACCAAGGCGGACGGATCGCCCATCTCGGAACAGGATATACTGGAAACGTGGAAGGTGAACTGAGCAGATTATAACAAAAATTAGTCACCCTCTCACTGGACACACAAAAAAATAGGAGTACAATTAGTCGGCCTTCTTTATAATCACAACTGATAGAATATAGAGATCAGGAACCATAAAAAACGAGGTAAAACCAAGAAACAAAAGGAACAAGAAAATAAAAAAACAGAAAAATGACAGATTCAATTTTAATTACCACAAGCACCTCCCTGGAGGGGTACAAAGTAACAAAGCAACTGGGTTTAGTACGGGGTATCACCGTACGTTCCAGGAGCATATTGGGCAATATGGCCGGAGGTTTTATGACGATATTTGGCGGAAGAAGTGCCATCTATACCGAATTGTGTGAAAAAGCACGGGAAGAAGCCCTGCAATTAATGATTCAACACGGCAAAGAACTGGGATGCAACGCCATCATCAACGTACGGTACGACGCCAATGATGTAATGAACGGTTTAACGGAAGTGCTGGCATACGGAACAGCCGTAGTGGTGAGCAGTTACTGAAACAAAATAGACTTTTTTACTTCGTTTTGACGGAGAACAATAATTGTCATTAAAATACGATAAACAATACAACAGGATGAATTCACTATTTATCAAATCACTGGTTGCATCAACACCGCATCCTTCGACGTATGAGAAACTGCAACCCTATGAACCTCTGATAGGCGATTGGGAGTTTGATTGGGTTGGCCATAACCAGGACGGGACAACATGGACTGTCCCGGGTGAATGGTTTTTCTCGTGGATCCTTGAGGGCCGGGCTATTCAGGACAACTGGATATGCCCAAGCCTTTCATTGCGTAACACCGGGAAATACCCGGCCGGCCAGTACGGGACTACTATCCGGTTTTATGATGAAAATGAAGATTCGGTAAAGGTGATCTGGATCGGTGCCATCAATACCCAACTAAACCTGTTTAAGGCTGTATTCTCAGAGAATCAGATTATCCAACAGGAAATAATGATCGGACAGAAACAGAATCCGGCAAAGTGGGTATTTAAAGACCTGAAAGCGGAATCGTTTAAATGGGAGGCTTACCAGTCGGAGGAGAATAGGAAGGTCTGGAAGCTTACCCAGGAAGTATTTGCGCGACGGAAAAGCATCTGAAGCATTAGCAATTTTTCCGGAATGAGCATAGTACTACTTTACTAAATTAAAACAAAACAAATAATTCAAACCACACTGGTCACATTAGGACACAAAAACAAAATAAAAAAGGACACAATAGGCAACTATCGATCTGTATTTTAAGATTATAAACTCAGGAAGATGGCTGATAACATGAATTCTATTGTGAACCAGTGTGTCTATCGGGATTAGTTCTTTATTTTGGTAAAGTAGAAATATAAAAAAACTAAGCCTGTCCGCTTTATATGGCAAGAGTATAAAACGGGTTATGTCGTTGCATAAAACCGGATATCGGCTTCCATGGCATAATGATCTGAAAGATGCGACAATTCGCGTCCTATCCGGGTATAAAAAGTTTGCACTTTCCGCTCTATGTGTACGATCCGTTGTTCATTCCGGACAAGAATATAGTCGAACACCCTCCTCTTCCCCATAGCTTTTCGCATCAATGTATTGCCTATTTCATCGTAAGTATACTTAACATCGCCGCTTATTTCGCCATCATGAGCCTCCAGCGTTCGGAGCATTAACTGATAGTGAGCCAGATCGTCCCTATCAATATTAAAGTCGCCGCAAATGAGTTGCGGAATGTCCGGGTCAAAATACTTATTCAGCAAATGTTCTTTAATTTCCCGGCATTGTTTTACTCGTATCGGTTGAGAATTATTCGCCTGAAGATGCGTGGCTAGAAGTTGGAAGTTCGTTCCCTGAAAGTTTCCCTGATAGAGGGCAGCCCCTTTATGGGCAATTATATCCAATCCGTCGCTTAAGCTAAACTTAACCTTATCGAGCAAGGTGAGTGGTATTTTACTGACAACCCACAAACCGCTGCTGGTTCTTAAAGACAAATGACACTTATTTACAGGTCCATATTGAAAGGGAAATTCTTGGCTTAGTCCTTTTGCCAGGATGTTCCTGCATTTACTGCTAAAGACTTCCTGAAAAACAATAATCTGGTAATCCGAATACCGTAACTCAGCGGCAATTACTTCAGCCCTTTCAGCATTCCGGTTGAACAGGCTAATATAGGGCAACAGATAGATATTCCAGCTCAGTATTTTGAGTGATTTCGGATTTGTACTTAGTGATTCCATTTCGTTTACCGTTTAAACGGATGCGTCCGGTAGCCTGCATCGTACATACTATAAACAGAACATCGATTTTATTCATAAAGTTTGCTTTCACCGGGTATGTCCAAGTAACCCGGAATGCTATCGCACCAGACAAGAATGGAGTAGTGATGTAATTAAGGATTTGAATATTTGGACTATGGAGTAACGGAAGAATTAATAGCCGGCTTGGGGTACTGTTGTGAAACACAAACAAATTAGTATTTATTCTTTTTATTTAGTATATTTGCATCAGGAAGTTTACATGCGGCATCGTGCCTCTAATCCATATAACCTAAAAAAACATTACGGGTGAAATTTGCATTTCACCTTAGTTATTACCAAGTTTTTCATTTTGAAACAAACAAAAGAAAAAAAAGATAAAACATTAGTAGAATCCAAAACATTATAATATTCAAAAGAAGAATATTTCCGGTAAACCGATGCGAAGTTTATTTCATCTGAAGTTGATCCTATGTATCCCTGTAAGAACAGGAAAGAACATGTAAAAATACTTTATAGATTCGGACGAAAATAGTTACATAGCCTAATGACTGCCATTAATCCGGATAAAACCACGGAAAACAGGCATAAATTATTCACTACCGGGTGAAAATATGGGCTCTAAAAATTTCAAATCCAGATCAATCGATTTATTGCACTCCCAGCATATCAGTAAACAATATTATGGAAGAAAAATTCAATCTCACACTTCCAGAATGGGCATTTCTTAATGGAAATTCACATCTGGGCGATACGTTGGAAGGCCGTGACGTTTTACAGCACATTCCAACTTACACCCTTATGGAATTGTTTTTGATAAACGAAAATACGATTGAAGTAGATTCGACCGTGAAGACAAAAGAATTTACGTACACCAATATTTTCGGGGAAACAGAAATACATTTAATCGCTGTGCATTTCAGTCTGGCGGCAGATGCCGAATTAGATGAGATAGTGGATAAGGCTATCGAATTTTACAAACTTTTTATGGATTGGGAAGACAACAGCCTCATAATCGAAGAAACCTCAAAAGACAATTAAAATCGGACTACCCAAATTTGCTTTTCTTAATACTCCTTACTCTTTTCGCCACGTAACACCCGCAACCCGCCTAAGGCAAGCGCTTCCATTTCATTCTCTCCCGGATAGACTGCAACCTGGGTCATGGGTGAAATCATTTTTTTAATATATTCCACAATAAACTGGCTATTGGCAATGCCGCCTGTAAGAATTACCGCATCGGCTTCACCATGCAATACGGCCAACATAGCACCTATTTCTTTTCCCACATTGTATGCCATGGCTTCGAGCACCAGTTTAGCATGTTGGTCTCCATTATCGACCATTTTCTCAGCAACCAATTCTTCATTGGTACCCAAATGGGCCATTAGTCCACCATTTCCAGCCAATCGCTTTAATATCTCGGCTTTTGAATATTTCCCACTAAAACACATATTAACCAGTTGTCCGGCATCCAGGGTTCCTGAACGCTCCGGGGTAAAGGAACCGTAGCCATCCAATCCCTGATTGGTATCAATCACTCTTCCGTAGCGGTGTGCTGCAATGGATATCCCCCCACCCAGATGTGCCACAACTAATTTCAACTTTTCATACGTAGTACCGTTAGCCGCCGCATATTTTCTTGCAATTGCCTTATGATTAAGAGCATGAAAAGTGGAACGGCGCGGTATTTCGGGTAATCCGCTAATACGGGCCACATCCTGCATTTCATCGACAACAATCGGATCAACAATATAAGCTTTACATCCGGGAATTCCATCCGCAATTTCACGGGCAATTACCCCACCCAGATTACTGGCATGTTCACCGCCAATCGAGGATCTCAAATCAGCAATTAATTTGTCATTAACAGTATATACACCCGATTCTAGCGGACGGACCAAACCACCCCGACCCACAACAGCGGATAAATCGGATAAATTGATACCATCACTCTGTAATTTTTTCAACATCAAATTCTTTCTGAATTCATACTGATCAAATAATGTCTTAAAAGGTTTCAGATCCTCAACTGTATGGCGGATGGTGTGCAAACAAACTAAAGTTTCATCCTCATAAACGGCAAACTTTGTCGAAGTAGATCCCGGATTAACGGATAATATTTTGAACATAAGAACTGAATAAATAATGAGTAAATAATAGTTTATTTTATACAAAGATAAGATAAGCAATGAATATTCCAAAACTTATAATTTAGGGAATCAAGCAAGAAGCGGAAAAACACATTGCATACTTGATAAGAAATCACCGTGAGGAAACAATGATTATCTCTGATATTCTGTCAAAAGAGACAGCCACAGGTTGAAAACAGGAAAAAACAATTGAATAATTATTTCAATTCAACAATAAAAGTAAATCATATCAATGTGTTAGTGAATATTTATCTTAAATCTTTGTATTATAAAGAATTATTTTGTACTTTTGTACCCGAAACAGGATATGGAGGAGGGGACAACAGTCCCCTCGTTTGTTAAATAGCATTTACTATGATTTCAAAAGATTCAATATATCAAGCAGTTGAACAATTCATTGCAGATACTGATTATTATTTGGTGGATATAAAAATCACTCCGGATAACCGTATTTTTGTGGAAATCGATTCATTCGAAGGGGTGTCAATTGACTTTTGCGCGGAGTTGAACCGCCATATTGAATCTCAAATAGACCGGGAGATTGAAGATTATGAACTCGAAGTCAGTTCCGCCGGTTTAACAGAGCCTTTTAAAGTATTGAAACAATACGAAAAAAACATAGGTAATGAAGTTGAAGTATTGACAAAGGCCGGAAAAAAAATTACTGGCATCCTGATTGAGGTACATGAAAAAGAATTTGTTCTAGAAGTTGAAAAGTCGGAAAAGCCGGAGGGAGCGAAACGGAAAATAATTGTAAGCGAAAAACTTACATTCCTTTACGAGGAGATTAAAACTACAAAATATATTATTAGATTCAAATAAGCCATGAGCAAAAAAGAAACTATTAGCTTAATTGATACTTTTTCGGAGTTTAAAGAATTAAAAAGCATCGACAGAAGTACATTAATCAGTGTAATGGAAGAGTCGTTCCGCAATGTCATTTCGAAATTGTTTGGAACTGATGAAAATTATGATGTGATTATCAACCCTGATAAAGGCGACTTTGAAATTTATCGTAACCGCACCGTGGTAGCCGATGAGGATTTAGAAGATCCGAATCTTCAGATTTCCCTTACCGATGCAAAAAAGATTGATGAAGACTATGAAATTGATGAAGAAGTTACAGACACTGTTGATTTCTTAAGTTTTGGCCGTCGGGCTATTTTGACTCTTCGTCAGACTCTTTCATCTAAAATACTTGAATTGCAAAAAGACAATGTCTTCAGCAAATATAGCGAAAAGGTGGGTCAGATAGTAAGTGCCGAATTATATCAAATCTGGAAAAAAGAGATGCTGCTCATTGACGAAGAAGGCAATGAACTTTATTTACCAAAATCAGAACAAATTCCGACTGACTTTTACCGCAAGGGGGACACAGTCCGTGCGGTAGTTGCTATGGTAGAAAATAAAAATAATAATCCTAAAATTATACTTTCCCGTATTTCCCCGGTATTTTTGGAACGACTTTTCGAACTGGAAGTACCCGAGATTCATGAAGGATTGATTACGATAAAGAAAATAGCCCGTATCCCGGGTGAACGAGCCAAAGTGGCAGTTGAATCATACGATGACCGCATTGATCCTGTTGGGGCTTGTGTTGGTGTAAAGGGATCCCGTATTCACGGTATCGTTCGTGAATTGCGTAACGAAAATATTGATGTAATAAATTACACTAACAATATTAATCTGTTTATTTCCCGTGCATTGAGCCCTGCAAAAATTTCGTCCATTCGTTTGAATGAACTGGAGAAAAAGGCAGAAATTTACCTGAAACCAGAAGAAGTTTCGCAAGCAATCGGTAAAGGGGGATTAAACATCAAGCTGGCAGGTATGCTTTCGGGCTACACACTCGATGTATTCCGTGAAATGGATGAAGACACAGAAAGTGAAGATATTTACCTGAATGAATTCAGTGATGAAATTGACCAATGGGTAATCGATGCACTGAAAACAATCGGATGTGATACGGCAAAAGATGTTTTAGCCATTCCACGTGCAGATTTGATTCGTCGTACAGATCTGGAAGAAGAAACCATTGATGAAGTTTTGGCTATTCTTACTGCCGAATTTGAAGACGAAGAATAAAGCTTTCGCGTTTTAATTTCCTTGTTCTCGTATAAAGAGAACAATATATAATGACCGGAGACTTTTAAAATAATTAGAAAAACTGTAATAATAGCATATGTCCATAAGATTAAGCAAAGCCTGTAAAGATTTAAATGTTGGGATGACCACCGCAGTTGAATTTTTGGCAAAAAAAGGTCATAAGATAGTCGTCGACCCCAATTTGAAGTTGTCAGACGACTTACACCTTTTACTTGCAAAAGAATTTAATAAAGATATGGCTCTTAAAATTGAATCGGAGCGATTAAGCCAGGAACGTCTTTTAAAAGAAAAGGCTCCAAGTGTGGCTATTGAAGGGTATAATAAGCCTAAACCGGTTGAGAAACCGGCTGAAACTATTCATGTTTCGATTTCTGAAGATCAGTTGCCTCATTTCAAATCTGTTGGACATATCGATTTGGACAAAAAAGAGAAACATGCGGAAGTAAAACAAGAAGTAAAGGCACACGCACCAGCTATTGAAAAAACGGTGATTGAGAAGCCCGCTAACGTGACTTCTGCGACAGAAAAGACTTTAGAAGAAAAAACAACTCCGGTCGAAAAGGCTATTGAAGAAAAGGAAATCGTCAAAAAAGAAGTTCCAGCAGAAATTGTTCATCCCATAAAAGAAGAGTCTAAAAAAGAAGTTGAAGCCTCTGTTTCAAAACCCGAGCAGGAATCAACGGTAGAAGAAAAAACAATACTTGCGGAGCCCGTAAAAATTGAACCAAAAGAAGAAAAGATAACAAAGAAAGAACACAGGATCAGTCATGAGCCAAAAGTTGATCTGGTAAGGCCGGTTAAGAAATTTGAGATTTCTGCCGAACCGGAAATTGAACCTGCTGAGAAAAACACGGAAACTAGAGATAACGATCATGAAGAAGATGAGATATTCACTTTGGGGATACCTACCATTGACATAGCTCCGGTTGTCATAGGAACTATTGATTTGGATCTTTTAAACCAAAGCACTCGTCCAAAACCAAAAACGAAGGAACAGAAACGTCGTGAGAGGGAAGACAAATCCAAACAATTAATTGAAAATAAAAAATCTTCCTTTGATGGTGAAAAGAAAGTTCTCCGGACTGCAGCTGAAGTTGCAGCAAATCCGACGCCGGTTCATCCCAAGAAGAAACGCGAACGCTTCTCCAATCAAAAAGTAGACATAACTAAGGTTCCACAACCAAACGGACCGACACAGGGCTTTGCTCATCCTAAAAAAGTTACTCCCGGCACAACAGGCGGAGGTGGGGCTGTCAAGTCGAATAAAGATCGTTTGAAAAAATCAATTAAAACGGTTGTAAACGAAGAAGACGTTCAAAAACAAATCAAAGAAACATTGGCTCGTCTTTCCGGTGCCAATAAAAAGGGAAAAGGGTCGAAATACCGCCGGGATAAACGTGATAGTGTTAGTGCCCGTCAACAAGAACAAGCACAACGGGAGCGCGATGAAGAAAGCGTAATTAAGCTTACCGAATTCGTTACTGCCAGCGAGTTGGCTGTCATGATGGACGTTTCGGTGAATCAGGTTATTGCAACATGTATGAACATTGGTTTAATGGTATCCATTAATCAACGTCTGGACGCAGAAACTATCAATATCGTAGCCGAAGAATTCGGATTTACTACAGAATATGTAAGTCATGATGTAGTGGAAGCCATTGGAGAAGAAGAAGTAGACACAGAGACCGACTTACTGCCTCGTGCTCCGGTTGTTGCCGTAATGGGACACGTTGACCATGGTAAGACCTCCTTGCTTGACTATATTCGCAAAACAAATGTGATTGCCGGTGAAGCCGGAGGAATCACCCAACATATTGGAGCCTATAATGTAAAACTTGAAAACGGTCAACGAATCACATTCCTTGACACTCCGGGCCATGAGGCATTTACCGCCATGCGTGCCCGCGGGGCTAAAGCTACTGATATTGCGATTATCATTGTAGCAGCCGACGATAACGTAATGCCGCAGACTATCGAAGCAATCAACCACGCAGCAGCAGCAAATGTTTCAATAATTTTTGCAATCAATAAAGTAGATAAACCAGGAGCAAATCCTGAAAAAATAAAAGAGACACTGGCTCAAATGAATTACCTGGTCGAAGACTGGGGTGGTAAATACCAATCACAGGATATCTCGGCTAAAAAAGGGGACGGTGTAGCTGAATTGCTCGAAAAAGTTTTGCTTGAAGCTGAAATCCTGGAATTGAAAGCCAATCCGAATAAACGTGCCATTGGTTCAGTTATCGAGTCAACCCTGGATAAAGGTAGAGGCTATGTATCAACGATTCTGGTTCAGAACGGGACACTTCATGTGGGCGATGTAGTTTTGGCCGGAATTAACCATGGAAAAATAAAAGCCATGTTCAACGAGCGTAACCAACGGATTAAAGAAGTTAAACCGGGAGAGCCGGCATTAATTTTGGGACTCAACGGAGCTCCACAAGCCGGAGATAATTTCAACGTAATGAATTCGGAGCATGAAGCTCGTGAAATAGCAAACAAACGCGAACAATTACAACGCGAACAAAGCATACGTACAAAAAAACACTTTACATTGGATGAATTAGGCCGCCGTATTGCACTTGGAGATTTCAAAGAATTAAATATCATTGTAAAAGGTGACGTTGATGGTTCTGTTGAAGCCTTGTCGGATTCGTTGTTAAACCTGTCTACCGAAAACATTCAGGTTAATGTCATTCACAAAGCAGTGGGTGCTATTTCCGATTCGGATATCTTACTGGCTGCTGCTTCCAATGCGATTATTTGTGGATTCCAGGTACGTCCAACTTCTACAGCCCGTAAGATGGCTGAAAAAGAAGAAATCGACATTCGCCTTTATTCCATTATTTACGACGCGATAGAAGAAATAAAATCGGCTATGGAAGGTATGCTCTCTCCTGAAATTAAAGAAGAAATTACGGCTACCGTTGAAATCCGTGAAGTATTTAAAATCACGAAAGTGGGTACTGTTGCAGGATGTCTTGTTCGCGAAGGAAAAATCAAAAGGACAAATAAAGTTCGTATCATTCGCGATGGTATCGTAGTTTATACCGGAGAGCTGGATTCCTTAAAACGATTCAAAGATGATGTAAAAGAAGTCGGTACAAATTATGAGTGCGGTTTAAACATCAAAAACTACAACGACATACAAGTTGGTGACATCGTTGAAAGCTTCGAAGAAACTGAAGTTAGAAAAACTCTATAAAATTACAGTTTGTAATTTATCAAATAAAAATACCGGATTCATTAAAATGAATCCGGTATTTTTATTTGATAATATCCGCAAAAAATCACGATGTTTCCGCTTGTTACCAGGTTATCACGCCTTATGTCCGTTCAAATACAATTCAAGAGATATTAATCCCAATTAGAATAAGACTAAATATTAGCTTTGATATTTAGCCATTTTTGGTACATTTGTAGTCTTTATTATCAATAACTGCATTTTTCATGAGCAAATCAACAACAACTATCGACATAGAAAAAATACTAAGAAGTAAGGCTCCAAATACTAAGGTTCCCAAATTTATTCTTAATTATCTTCGTAGAATTGTTCATGAAAGAGAATTAAATGAATTTTTCACTAAATATCCGGGAGTAAAGAATCTTGAATTTATTGAAGCTGCTTTTGATTACTTAAAAATCACATCTAGTATTGAAGGCAAAGAAAACCTTCCAATAGGTGGAAAATATATCTTTGCAGGGAATCATCCCTTAGGAGGTCTGGATGGCATTACTACGGGATATTTATTGGGGAAAGTGTATGATGGTAAAATTCGTTTTTTCTCAAACGATATACTCATGAACCTCGAGCCGATGCGTGAAATGTTTATTCCGGTGAATAAAGTAGGCTCTCAGAATAAAGGTCACGCTTCAAAAATGCAAGAGCTATATAACTCCGACAATCACCTACTTACATATCCAGCCGGCATGTGTTCCCGAAAGATTAATGGTAAGATTATTGATTTGGAATGGAAGAAAAATTTCATTTCAAAGTCCATTGAATATCATCGTGATATTGTACCTATTTATTTCGAAGGGCGAAATTCCAACTTCTTTTACAATCTGGCCAATATTCGTAAGTTTTTTCATATTAGGTTCAATATTGAAATGATGTATTTGGTAAACGAATTATTCAAACAAAAAGGAAAACATTTCACGATTCGAATCGGGAAACCGATTCCCTGGCAAACTTTCAACAAATCAAGAAGTCAAATGGAATGGGCTAAATGGGTGAAAGATATTGTATATTCGATGGCATAAATACTGTTTAAATTATTTGATACATGGAAAGTAATAACCAGTCACATTCAGTCAGAAAGGCTAATGCAGAAGATATTGATGCTATTCACAAGATACTTGATATGGAGCCATTCAAATATAATGAAGAAGTTCCTTATGAGAGGTCATGGATGGAGCAACTCGTGATGAATGAACGTTGCCTGACATTTGTTTATGAAACCGAAGGGCAAATCAAAGGATTTATAAGTGGGGAGAAAATGGTGAGTGGTGCTATTATGATTTGGTTTTGTGCCGTGAAAAAAGAATTTCAGCGCCATATAATTGGCATTAAACTATATAACGAATTTGAAAAGGTATGCCGCGAAACAGGTGTTACCGCAATTCTAGCG
>JAUZOM010000121.1 GCA_030706465.1 Bacteroidota bacterium
TATGTGTTTTTAAACGCGATAAGAAATCGAAGAAGACCTCTTTTTATCCAACAGATATTTTAGCTTATCGCTTTATTGATGGTAAATTCTTTGTAACAAAAACAGTAAATGGTGAAAAAGTTTTTCTAGAATATCTTATAAAAGGGAAACTTAATATGTATCATTATCGCGATAGTAGAACTGATCATTTCTACTTTGAAAAAGACAGCGTACCCTTAACCGAATTACCTTATGAGGATATATGTAAAAGAGATTCTTTCGGAAACCTTATTGCCCAAAAGAATAACAAGTATGTCGGGTTACTGAGTTATTACTTAAAGGATGCTCCCGGCATACAACTCAAAATCGAGAATATCAGAAGACTCGAACGCAAAAATTTAATTTCTTTAGCCGAATACTACCACCATGCAGTTTGTGATGGTGAAAAGTGTATTATTTACGAAAAGAAGCTGCCTTTATTTAAAATCAATCTTGAAGTAGTAGGTGGGGTTGTTAAAGGACTCTACAACAATACCACGCGAGATGCTAAATTTCAAGGAGGAATATTGGCCCATATATGGATACCAAGTATCAGTGAGAATCTATTTATCAAGACCGGAATAATGTACACCACCTGTCAATATAGATTATATAACATTTTTGATGATATTTATAAAGTTTCATACACCAATGCTGATGGCCCAATTTATAAAATACCTCTGCAGTTTCAGTATGTTTTACCTTGGAGAAACATCAGACCCAAGATTTCAGCCGGATTCGATTTGTATGTAGCGAACAATAAAAAGCACTATGATTACGAAGCTTATGATAATAAAGTACTTATGCCATCTCTTGGACTGAGAGGCCTGACGTTTATGTCAAGACCGCAAATCATGGTGGGTGCTAATATCAAATTGATAAAGAATCTTTTTTGGTCCCTGAATTATGAGATCATTAGTTTCCAGGGATTTACAACCGGATTGTATATCTGTTTGTGAAATAGAATAAGCTATCTTCACAATCCTTTCGCTATGATGGTTGAAAACAAAATTATTTGATATAAGATGTGCAGCAGCATGGGTAACTTAAGGTATATAACCTGTTGCGCACGTATACATCTACCCATTACTATTATTAGCGGAAGAACCATTTGGGGAATACCCGGGAAGTATGGCAGACTCCCTATTCGTTTATTATGTAGCCAATAATTTTGTAGCCCCGGCGACAGTAAGAAATGCTATAACGACCTATCCAATATTCTGACTACAGGTCACGATGTCTGCCAACAAAGATTCGGATAAAAGTTGTGTGGACTGATAGAGACAGAATTGAGCTGTTCCGTAAGGCTGGATGTCAGGATAAAATAGTTGGTAAATTGCCAGTTTGGACTGTAATTGTTCATCTTGGTTATATTTGCGGGTTGCATCGACCGCTAATATTATTTTAGCTCCATGCAGGGATATTTGCTCTATGGCTAAATGAATTTTCTCATTTTCGCAAAGCCATTTCTAAATTCCGTAGGAGTGCAGCCTTTACGCTTTTTAAAAATGCGGTTGAAATTTGACAAATTATCAAAACCACATTCGAAAGCAACCTCGGCAATATATTTATTGGTATTTACTAACTGATGCGAGGCAAACCCCAGTCGCAAGTCATTAAAGTATTCGATAAAGTTTTTACCGGTACGTTTTTTCATAAACCGGCTAAAAGAGACATCTGTCATGCCGACATGCTTGGCCACATCATTCAAACTAACGTTTTTTTGGTAGTTAGTCTCCAAATAGTTAATTACTTTTTGTATACGCCGGCTCTCTGACGAATCACTGTCGTTGATGAAGCTGCTATTGCATAGCATACGGGAGTGGTCATCAAGGGAAAGCTCATATAAAATATTTATCAATTCAATTACAGAATAGAACTCGTTTTTATTGGAGATCAAAGAATCTAATCTGTTTTTAATTTTGAGTATAACCGGCTTGGAAAAAACAATTCCCTTTTTTGCATTTTCGAACATGACCGACAAACTGTGGAATTGTTTTTTGTTTAATAAACTTCCCAGGAATAAATCACGATGAAATTGAACGGTAATTTCGTGAATTTTTGTTGAGACACAATCACCATTTATCCACCCGTGTTCCAACTTTTCGTTTGCAATCAAACACAGTTCCAAATCATCAATTTCCTCGATTGAATCACCGACAATTCGCCGTGCCCCCATAGCATTTTCAATAAAATTAAGTTCAATTTCAGAATGAACATGTATCGGATAATGAAAAGTGTTTTTTACACGATTAAAAATCAAAAAACAATCCTCGTTTGAAAGTGCTGTTACTTCGTAAAAGACATCGGAAGTTTTCATATTTTGATAAAATTAAATAAAAGGCTCGTAAAAGTACAACGTTTTTCTTTTGAAAGCAAGTACGAATAATGTTGAAAAAATAATTTAGCAACTTTTAAGTTGCAGGAGTCGTATATTTTCCTAATTAAAGAAAAATGATTCTCTACATGATACTCTAATTTGGCAAAAGAAGCCGAATGTGTAAAATTAATACTAAAAACAGTCAGATCCCCTGATTTGGAGATCGCCAGACCCAATTAAATTTATAATTTCTATCAGCAGGATGCTTTGCAGATAACCATTGAAAAGAAAAAACAAATAGAACATTCTGCTTAACGAAATTTACCCCGCCAAGTTAAAATGCAATATTGTCGACAACAACTAATAATTCAGATTCGATGTGTTCCCCCGGACACTCAGTATAGATGGCCTATTATTTCAAATTCAATTTTTTTGTTTCGAAACATGAAAGTGAGCGAAGGAATTCAAGACCATCTCCACTTTGCTTAAAAAGGAGTTGTTTATTCTATTTTTGAAAAGACTATTGTAATGCATGAAACATTAAGAGTTGTAATTTAAAACAGCTTAACATAATTATGTATTTCTACAATGAATTGTCGAAAAAGTATCATATTTGGATGAAAAAATATGATTTTGGTGATAGAGTATCGTTTAACTTTGCAACATAAAATTAAATTGAATTCAAAATTTGTTTTTCGTATCCAATAAGATCGACATCTTAGATTGAACAAACGTTAAATTATATATTAATATGAAAAATCGCTTTCGAAATTTGGCAAGATGCAGTTTGCTAATTATTCTATTTTTTGGTGGTCAGATGTTATTTGCCCAAAAGACAATAACCGGTGTAATAACTGATGGCGATCAAAAGGAACCTTTGATAGGAGGTACTGTCACTGTAAAGGGAAAACCGGGGGGTACCATATCGGATCTTAATGGAAAGTACACTATTAATGCATCTTCTAAGGACGTCTTAGTTTTTACCTGTATCGGAATGGAAAAGCAGGAAGTTCCGGTTTTGGATAAAACAGTTATTAATGTTTCTCTTAAATCCAACTCAACCCAGTTAACCGAAGTGGTAGCGATAGGTTATGGGGGAACTGTCAAGAAAACAGATTTGACAGGCTCTATTGCAGTTGTGTCGGCAAAGGATTTGACAAGAAACCCCTCGGCAAGTGCAGCTCAGGCCCTACAAGGTAAAGCGCCGGGAGTTTTGGTCTTTGAAAATGGTTCGCCAGGTGGAGGCGCTACGATCCGGGTTCGTGGTGTCGGTTCTATAAGCAGGGGTTCTGATCCGATTTATATATTGGATGGGGTTCCGGTTGGAAGTATTGCCGGAATTCTACCGCAGGAGATTGAAAATATACAAGTACTGAAGGATGCCTCTGCTACAGCTATTTATGGAGCAAATGGTTCGAATGGTGTAATTATTATCAATACCAAAAGAGGAAAATCCGGTAAAACTCAGGTGAATTTGAATACGTATGTGGGAATTAATTTAGCGCCGATTCAATATGACATGATGGATGCTGACCAATATTCAAATTTTTACAAGTCGTTACATGGTGACAAAGCTGAATATGATCAGGCATTTCGCGAGAAATATTATGGAAAAGGCTGGCAGAATGGAACAAACTGGCAAGACCAAGCATTCAAAAACGGATATAACCAGAATTATAATCTTTCTCTTGCCGGTGGGGGTGAGAACAGCAACTTTAATGTAGCCATGAGTTATGTCAATGAGGATGGGACCGTGATTAAAACAAGTAATGAACGTTATTCGCTTCGCGCAAATTCAGATTTTAAGCTGAGCAAACATATAAAATTTGGTGAAAATGCCTATATGAGTTATAACAATGGGGAATCTCCCATGACGGTTCAATCCAGTGTTTATGACCTGAATGTATCGCCTTTAATGAAAGTATATAATTCCAACTATGTAGGAGGTTTCGAATCGTGCAGCACTCCCTATTGGATTGACGATGCCGGCAATATACATCAGGGGGCTAGTCCGAATAGTGCAACTTATGTAAATACATTACTGAACGATAAGCCAAATCCAATTGCAGCCCCTTCATTGGGCAGTAATAGAAGCTATGGATCAACGCTAAGAGCCAGCGTTTACATGCAAGTTGATTTTAACGATTGGTTAAAGTATAAAGTAACCCCGTCGGCAGAAATAGGTAATTCAAGGAGTAAAGCCTGGCTGCCGCTTTTTACCGGAAATCGCTCCCCGGGAAGTGCATCGTTGAAAGAAGCTTATTCTGAAAGCGTTTATTTGAATCTGGAAAACCAATTAACGTTTAATAAAAAGTTCAACGATGTCCATAATGTCCAGGCAATGATTGTTTGTCAGGTATCCAAGACTACCGGGAACAGTATTTCTGGCGCAGCATCAGGATTTGATTTCGAAAATCTTAATACGTTGTCAAACGGAAATACCAAGACTGTAGATGGCGGCATTAGTGATTTGAGAATGTTGTCCTATCTTGGACGATTAATATATGATTATAAAGGAAAGTACTTCGCTACAGCTTCGTTCCGTTCAGATGGCATGTCTGTTTTTGGTCCGGCTTTCAAGAGAGGAAATTTTCCGGCACTATCGGCAGCATGGAAAGTGAATGAAGATTTTATAAAACAGGTCAAGGAAATTGATATGCTTAAATTGCGTTTCGGGTGGGGCCAAACCGGGAATTCAGGGGGAATAGGCTCCTGGGAGTACTATGATCAGCTTACCGGTACCAATATGTTTTCACCTGTTTTTGGAGCCGATCAGCACATTGCAAATGCCCGGTATGCATTTTATCAAATGGGTTCCCCTTTAATTCATTGGGAAGCCTCTGAAATGTCTAATTTAGGAGCTGACTTGAATATGTTTAATAGTAAACTTCAGGCAAGCGCCGAATATTATATAAAAAGTTCAAATAATTTGTTGGTAAAAATACCCATTGCACCCGAAATGGGAAGGCCAGCGCAACCTTGGGTTAACTTAGGTGATATTCAAAACCGCGGAGTTGAACTCTCTTTGCAATGGCGGGATCATATCGGAGAATTCGGTTATGGGATTACTTCGAATTTTACCACTATAAAAAACCAGGTGAAAAATTTGCCGGTAACGGATATTACTTCGGGTAATAACAGAACTATAGTAGGTCATTCGATTGGTGCCTTGTACGGATTCGTTTCAGACGGAATTATACAATTAAATGAATCAAATTATACAAAAGGAGCAGATGGTAATTATCAAAAGGATGCAAACGGTTCATATATTGGGTATAAACATTCCAAACAAGGGGGTAAAGTTCCACAGCCTGGTGATATCAGGTTTGAGGATTTAAACGGAGATGGAGATGTTACCGACCTCGATAAGACAATTATTGGTAAAACGATTCCAAGTTTTAATTATTCTTTTAGCTTTGATTGCACATACAAAAATTTTGATTTTAACATATTTATGTATGGAATAGCTGATTATCAAATTTATAATCAACAAAGAGCAAGTTTATCCAGTATGAATTCACAAGATATGGATCACAATAAGCTAAATTCTTACGCACAGAATCATTGGACGTTGGAGAATGCTTCCAATACCTATGTAAGAGTAGATCAAGCCAATTTAAATATAAATGATCGGATTTCTACATTTTGGATTGAAGATGGATCTTTTCTTCGGATAAAAGACGTTCAATTAGGTTACACTATTCCAAAGAAATCCTGTACCCGATTGGGAGTAGCAAGTTTGAGAATGTACGTTAACGCTTCCAATTTGTATTGCTTTACTGCCTATAAGGGAAGAGATCCGGAAGGTTTTATTTCCAATAACCCATTAGGTGGAGGAACCGACAACGGGGGATACACAATGCCTAAATCATTTACTTTCGGGTTGCAGATAGGATTTTAATAATTAACCAAAAATGAAATTACTCAAATGAAAAAAATACTATTTATATTCGTAGCAGCCTTGGCTTTTTCAGCTTGCTCGGATAGTTATTTGGACACAATAAATAAAAACACCCTGGATATGGGATCATTCTATAAAACAGAAAATGATCTACTATTAGCCACAAATGCTGCATATACGCCATTAGCATATGGGATTGCTGATTCCTATAATAGACGTGGAATGTTTGGAGGAGAATACATGTTAAAGATGAATGTTTTGGATCCTTACATGTGGTTCGAATCGCCCAATGCGGGATTAGATCAACTTGCTATAACAACTTCTGATTTTGAGGGATATTATAATGCGTTATATGTCGGTCTATATAGAACCTCTGATATTTTAGCCAAAATGCATAGTGTACAAAGCGTAATGGATTCAACAAAATATAATCAGTACAAAGGTCAACTTCAGGCACTAAGAGGAATGTATTATTTTTACTTGGTCACCTGGTTTAATAAACCTGTTTTTTATGATGAAACTGATGTGCCTTCAGATCCATTGGCTGTAAACGCCAATGGAACTCCAGAACAATTCTGGAATAAGCTGGAAGAAGACCTGAATAGTGCAGCAAAATATTTGCCTACGAGTTGGCCTGATGCGGAACTGGGTCGTATAACCTGCGGAGCTGCTTATGCACAGCTAGGAAAAGCCCTTTTATATAAACATTATCACTATTATTTAAGATTTGGGAAAGGAAATACGCCTGAGGCAATTACCAATCTTCAGAAAGCCAAGGATGCCTTGAAGCATGTCATTGACAGTAAGGTTTATCATTTGATTTTACCGGTTAATAAGACCAAGGAAGATTATCAGGCAGCATTGCTTTCAAACTCATCTTATTTGCCTGTCCCTCCAATGAATGCCGACGGAGTTATCACGAATACTTATACCTATCCAGCTGAAAATAATGCCGAATCAATTTGGGAAATTCAATACAATGATGATGACCGGAATGCAACCGGTTGGTTGCCGGGAGAAATGTGGGGTGGTAATCTCAATTATTTATTTTCCTCCCCTCATCTGGGATCCTATAAAAATCTAGAAATAGATCCGACCCTTTGGTATGAATTTGAAACCGTCTCTTCACATCCGGCCGGATATAACCGCGATCCGCGTGCCTATGCCACCT
Source organism: Bacteroidota bacterium (assembly GCA_030706465.1). Classification (GTDB taxonomy): domain Bacteria; phylum Bacteroidota; class Bacteroidia; order Bacteroidales; family Paludibacteraceae; genus Paludibacter. The sequence continues at coordinate 7,411 of JAUZOM010000121.1, forward strand.
GTTATTTAGATGGCGACCTAATGGATTGGCGACCTGAATCGAAATACAAAATTGGATTTCAGAGTGGATTAAACTCAAAGAATACGGTTTTTAACAACAATTTATATAAGGGTGACGTGCCAAGCAAGTCTATAGTGGCTAAAAAATATGCTTACCCTCAGTTTGTGACTAAAGATGCACCCAATTGTGCACCATTTAATGTGCGGGTGATTCGTTATGCCGATGTTTTGTTGATGTATGCGGAAGTATGTTACCAATTGGATGCCGATGCCGATGGTTCAGGTTTAGCAGCTTTGAATGAAGTAAGGTCGCGTGTGGATATGCCGGCAATTGCTGCATTAACTCCGGCAGCCATTGTTCACGAACGTACTGTTGAGTTGGCGACAGAAGGAATTCATTACAACGACATTGTTCGATGGATGTGGGATCCAAATTTTGGAATAGATTTGGTGAAACTCTTTAATGGCAAATTTAACAAAGATAAAAACTTTTGTTTTCCTATTCCACAAGGTGCCATTGATGCCAATAAAGGTGCCCTGAAGCAAAATCCAGGGTGGTAATTAATTAAATCAAATTTTTAAATTGATATTATTATGAAAATAATCTATAAATTCATTGTGTTATTAACATCAGTCTTCTTTATTTTTTCTTGTGCAGAAGAACCGTTTACAGAGGGGAATCCTAATTTTATTCTTTCTTTTCAACGGGATGGAAGAACCACAGCTCAGGCAGGAACAACCTTTTATGCGATACCAACCGGCTCCGGAGAATTTCTTACCCTTTACGATGGAACAAAAGGCCATGTGTGGGGTGAGGAGGGAGCGACGGGCATAGATTTTAACAAAGCAGATTCTTTAGGGATCACCTATGATTCTATCGGACATCATTCTGTTTCCTTAGTTGCAACCAGTATCGGTAAATATGGGAAGAAAATATCTAAATTGGCTAAAACGGTTCAAGTGAATGTTGTGGACGAAAGAAATTCGATAACTCAGTTTTTTGTTAATGGAGCGGCAGGAACAATTACCAGTGATAATCAGATTCTTTTTTCGTTCCCGGATATTACAACTAATTTTACCTATAAACCGATTTTTAAATTAGGGTCAAATTCGACAGCATGTACCGTAACGGTTGATGGGGCAGTGCAAGCTTCAGGAGTTACTGTACAAACTTTTACGCCATCGGTACCCCTGGTTTATACTGTAAAATCTCCGGAAGGAGTCGAAAAAACATATTCGGTGAAAGTAACGACTTACAAAAGTTCTACTGAATGTAAATTGTTAAAGTTTAACCTTGCTTCCGGTCTTCTTTCGAATGGTTTTGGTGAAGTTGGTGTTATTGATGAAGCAAATAAGACCATAAGTTTGACTGCAAATTATGCATCTTACCTAAGCAGTGTAAAACTTGTAGCTGGATATTCTTATGCAAGTGTTGCGAAAATTGTTAATACAACTTATACAGCAACAAAAGGCTACTCTTTATCCAATTCAACAACTGTAAAAGTAACGGCTGAAGATTTGAAAACTATAGGTGTGTATAATCTTAATTTGACTATTCAAGATCCTGTTACTGACTTCACATTTGATGGATTTGTTCCGGCACCTGTACGAATCATTGATATACCCTCCAAAACGATCACGATTGAAGTATCAAAAGGAACTGATATCTCAAAATTAAAGGCCAGATGGACCGGATCATTAGGAACCGTTTCGCTTAAATACGGCACCAAGGATTCGATTCAAACAAATGGCGTAAATGTAAATGACTTCACTACACCAAGAAAATACACTTTCTACAAAGGAAATGCCAGCACAACAGATCTTACAAAGCTGGTCAAAGGTGATGAATATACTGTAACTGTTAATTTGAAATAGAAGCTTATCAGGGGTGATAAGAACAATTATCTCCCCTGAGTTTCATTTTTCAATGTATTGAAAGTGCAGCTGATTTTGTTGCACCATGCCATTTATTTGTCTCATTTTTTATCATTATATTTTTATTATTTACTTATTAAATTCATTACGTTTATGAAAAAATTAATTTCTCTTTTCGTTGTTGCTTTTTTGTGTGCAACTGCTACATTTGCAGATGATGCTGCCGTTGTAGCTAACTGGCAATTTCCAGTTGTTTATTGGTTTCCTCAGGGGAATACAATACCGGCCGAAGGTATTGATAATTATCCAAGAGCTCAGGCTCTTGCTGATTCTATTGGCGATTTTGATGCTCCCGGAGCCGTGTTTGATGAAGTATGGAATGGCCTTAGTCGGCAAGGTGTATCAGGGGCAGGTTATCCGATTGCCAAGATTCTCGGAAATTTACCATCAGATCATGGAGCAGCTGATTTTTCAGGTGCATTTAAAGTAGTGTATGATCAAAACAACATTTATGTGTTGTTAAAATACCACGATGATGATATTACCGGGGGTGAAAGTGTTGAAATCATGTGGGCTCCTTACCTGAGTATACCTGAAATTTCAAGCATCGCTTCTGTCATAGCAGATAAAACCGATATTAAACAACAAGCCGCCTATGCCCGCTATGCACAATTTGGAGCAGACAAAGCCGCCTTTACTTCTAAAGGTTTTAGAGATGCCATGATGATTGATTTTGATGCTACAGGAAAAGGAAATATTAGTTGGACAGGAACTAATGCTATTTTAAGCAGTAGTTTATCTTATGACGATAAAACAGAACAGGGTTCAAACGATGTGAAAGCCATTTATACTATCGGTTACCAGGCTTTAACAGGAAATGCCTATTCTGGTGCATTGAATGCCCGCCCTGACTTTAATACATTAATATGGAGAGCATTAAATGGTGGAAAGGGCATTTCTTTTGATATTCACATAATAGATAAAGATGGTAATGATGCCAAAAATACAGCCACTACTCCTGTTCCTACACCTGCAGAATATTGGTGGAATTCAACAAGTAATGATGGATATGCAGAAACTTATTATTCAGGTTTTTTAGGTGTCAATACAACTCTAACGGCGCTTAAATCTGTTTACAGCAATAAATCGGTTATTTTTGGAAATGTTACTGCTACACAGGTAGAATTAACTAAAAATGCAAATGTGGAAGTATTCAATGCTGTTGGAAAACGTGTTTTAACGTTGAAAAATATAAATAAGATTGATCTTACTGATTTGAATAAAGGTGTTTATCTTATTCGTGCAAATAATGAAACATTGAAATTTGCACGATAGTAATTATCAGTTTAAAAGAGAATAGTGAATTTAAGAGGTCAATTAGATAATAATTGACCTCTTTTCGAAACTGAGTTTGCGTTCCTGAGTGTTTGATAATCAGGTATTATAACGGCCTTAAATTAGATATTTTAAATTAAAGAATCATGATAAAGAAGTTTATATCGAATAAAATGCAGAAGTGGTGTTTATTGTTGGTCACGTTCTATTCAACAGGTTTTGGTATGCAAACTACCGCTCAAACCTATAGTTGGAAAACAGTTCGCATTGGTGGCGGAGGCTGTACAACAAGTATGCAGGCACATCCTACGGTGCAGAATCTGTATCTTATTACTACTGACGTAGGTACACCTTACCGATGGAACAATACCCTACAACGTTGGGAAGGAGTGTTTTATAATTTACCTGCCAGTTATTGGGGCAAAAGTGCTGCCGGGAATGTTGCTTTTACACCGGGTGATAATACAGGAAACATTCTGTACGCAACGATAGGCGGTTCATACTCCGCCGGTGGACTGTTGAAGTCAACTGACCGGGGAGATACCTGGGTAGATTGTCAACTGCCACTTGATGTTAAACCTAACAATGATCAGGTTTTCGGACAACGGTTGGCGATAGATCCTCAAAACAGTAATGTTGTTTATGTCACAACACGTCCGAGTACTGCCGGAGTTACTTCTATCAATGGCACATTCAAAAGCTCAAGTGCCGGAGCAATATCTTCATGGACTAAATTGAATGATTTGTGCGGCTATTTTATTGCTTTTGATGTGAGTAGCGGAACAATTTCGGGTGTTACAAAAACAATTTACCTTGGTTGCGCTGATGGGGTTTATCGCAGTGATAATGGAGGAAATAGCTTTTCACTTATGTCCGGTAGTCCGGCAAATATAAATCGTGGAGTCATACATAAAAACGGAACTTTATTTGTTACGCATAAAACAGGTGTATCGAAATGGGATGGAACCGCATGGTCTAACATAACCCCATCCTATGTCGGTGCTTATGCGGCTATTGATGTGAACCCAAATAATAGCGATCAGGTTATTGTGGGCGGCGGAGATCACCAGTTTGTAAGCAAAAACGGTGGAACAAGCTGGACCGGAATTACCCCGGTGAAAGATAATTCGGAAATACCCTGGTTTTCAAATGGTATTGGTGGCGGTTTACGGGATTTCTGTTGGGATCCGTTTGACCAGAATATGGTTTGGTTTACCGATTGGTTTGATGCCCATCAAACCACCAATATTTGGGCTGGGAGCGCTGTCACCTGGAAGGCCCGCGCAGTTGGAGAAGAAGAAACCTGTCCAACCGGCAATTTGCTTTGTCCACCATCGGGATCGAATTTACTACTTTCGAATGTGGCCGATGTGGGTGGTTGGGATCATAAATCGCTTACTGAGTCGCCCACTATTGGCATGATGTCAATTTTTCCCTGGACCTTTGGAGGGGAAGCCGGAAATATGACCGGTGTAGCAGTCCAGGAAACCAACCCGAATTTTATTGCCCGTGTGGGTAGTCATGGTTGGGATGGCGCCGGATTTGCCGGATATTCAACGGATGGAGGTGCTACTTATACGTATTGGGCCTGCCCATCGGATGCCCGAAGTGGACGGATTGCTGTTGCTGCAACCAATGAAACAATGGTTTGGGTTACACAGTCCGGCCCCAGTTACCGTTCAACCGACCGGGGAACGAACTGGACTAAGATTACGACGCTTCCTTCATCAATAATCGGTGGTACCAACAATTTCTCATCAGGAGCTATGTTCCCATTAGCAGCAGATAAAGTAAACAGCAATAAATTTTATGTTTATAATGCAGGTAAGGTTTATGTTAGTACTGATGCCGGTGCTACTTTCACTGCCGCTGCAACAGTGCCAAATGCGTATTACATTGGCAACCTGACCTTAGAAACTACACCAGGAAAAGAAGGTGATATCTGGATGGGAATGGGTACGTATGGCTTGTATCATTCAACGGATTCCGGCACATCATTTACTAAAATTAATGCAGTTCAAAAAGCAGACTTTATTGCAGTAGGAAAAGCGTCACCAGCTACGCCGACCGTTCCTGCTCTTTATGTCTATGGAACTGTAAATAATTTGGCCTACAGTCTTTTCCGCTCCAACGATAATGGTGCAACCTGGGAAATAATAAGTTCACCTATACAGACAGGTGTAACTCCACAGTGTATGGGAGCCGACCGTAATGTATATGGCCGGGTATTTTTTGGAGGCGGAGGAAATGGTTTCTTTATGGTGACAATAGCAGGTAGTGACATTCAATCTCCTACTGCACCTTCAGGATTAGCTTCATCAAATCTCACAGAAAACACGTTGACGCTGACATGGACCACCTCAACGGATAATGTTGGTGTAACTGGTTATGACGTTTATCAGGGA
>JAUZOM010000122.1 GCA_030706465.1 Bacteroidota bacterium
GACAATCGCACCTATTTCGGTGATAAAATCTATGGCAATGTTGACTTCTGGTCTGAAATGGAACAAACAAATAATTCCAGAATGCTTACGCCCATTAAAGAGATAAAAGGGCAGCATGAATCGCAAAAGAAAAGAGAAAAGGCATATAATGACTTGTTCTCAAAAGCCGTTTCATTTCTCAGACAGCCAATTGAATCGCTATTCAATTGGTTAATTGAGAAAACTGATATTCAAAGAGCTAGTAAAGTTCGATCCACAAAAGGACTATTGACATTTGTATGTGGTAGAATTGCGGCTGCTTTTATTTATTTAATTTTCTAATTCAACTCTTAATTCGCATAATCTATGTAAAGCTATTCACAAGTATAACTATCTTCACTCCATTAAGTCCTTAATATACCGGCTCCCTATTAGATAGACAACAATAAGAAGAGCCCCGAAAATTCCACCAAATGCAATTCCTTTCGCTTTTCCTAATTTGTCTTTCTTCAAAGGCATACGTGGCGTGTCAATAATTTGCACTATAGGTGTTTCTCTGGCTAAATCGAGTTTAAGTGTTTCAAGGTTTTTAAGCACTTCTGCATAAACAGTGGCATAGAGCTGGGCATTATTTTCCTGCTTAATTTTGGGAACTGCTGCAAACTGAAGTGCCATATTTATATTTATTGGTGAGTACCCCGCACTTTTATACAATGCTGATTCATAAAGATTCTTGATCGAGTCAGCTTTAGCTTGCATCATATTGATATTTGCTCTACTTTGTGAAGTACGGGTTTCACTGTAAAACCGGTAGGTCTCATCCATTAATTTTTCGACAAATATTTTTGAAAATAGTTCATCTTTGCAAACATAACTAACATTAACAATGCTGATTTTTTTGTTCTTTCGAATCACCATCAAGGCTTTTGTGTTCACAATTTCATTGTAAATGCTATAAAGCACACTATCTTGTGTACGGGTGAAGGTCTCGCGACTTTGGCCAATAGGAAATGAGAGATTCCGTAATTCTGCATTTTTTGTGTTTTTTGACCATTCTTCGCGCAACTTATTAAACTGGATATAAGCTTCTACAAGGTTTTTTTTCTCCCCTTTATAGCTTACAGGTGTAAGTAAGGTTTGTTCAACGGCATAGCGTGATTGAATAATCTCTAGTAAATTGTCGCCGCTAAAAGCTCCATTGTTTCCCCCCATTAATCCGCTAAACCCAAAAGAGGATGCCAAATCTGCAAGTCCGCCTCCACCACTGCTTTTTTCAATCAATGCAAAAGACAAAGATGCAGTGTACTTGGGTTTCGTTAATAGTGAAGCAACTAAACCAATGGCAGCTCCACTCAGTCCAAAAACGAGAATAATAATCCATTTTCTTAATAGATATTTCCACCATGATTTGGCCTGTTGAATCAATTCCTTAGATAAAAGTTTTTTATCTAAGGATCTCTTATATAGTGCTTTTTCGTCCATACTTAGTTTATTTTATTACCGAATAGATAAGAGTGGCCATGGTCATTACCGAACTTAATATTGAAACAGTTTCAACCGGAGTCAACCGATTTTTGAGCTCAGTTGGTTTTTCCGGAATAACGATACGAGCGCCCGGTTGAATTTTAGGATAAAACTTGATCCCTAGAAAGCTGGTTGTACTTTTGGCTGTACCATTTGCATAAAGCACAAAGGCACTACTTCGCTGAGCATTCTCGGAGAAACCACCTGCATTGCTAACATAGTCGGTGAAACGCATTTTTTCATCGTAACGTACATAGGTTGGAAATAAAACTTCACCAATCACACGTACCGTTTCAAGTTTACGTGGAACGAAAAGCACATCACCTTCTTCTAAAGCAAGGTCATATTTACTTCCGGGATGATCCATGATCTCTTTGAGGTTAATACCAACAACACCTTCTGATTTAAAAATTTCATTTACCACTTTTTTTGAACCGGATAACTTATTATGAATAGAGTCCATATCTGATGTTAATGGAGTTGTTCCTGTTGCCTTCATTAAAGTCAGGTCCATGGTATTGTCGTCCTTTCTTTGAATTTGTTTCTTGGCATTTTCTGCCACTATATTTTGTAGTTTTTGTTCTACAACGCTTGTCTTTTCGGTACGTAACAGGAAAGCACCAAGCGGATAGGCATAGTGTGTAAAACCACCTGAACGACGAATAATATCTGATATTCGTTCTGCTTTATTGGAGATATTATAACTGCCAGGATGAAGTACTTCTCCGTCAACACGTACCATACGAATCCCTTCAAACCCTGAAATAGAGCGGACAATAACCTGATCGCCATTTTCAAGTAATACATCTTCCGATCCTTTCATAAAATTAAGATCTTTATCTAACCAAAATTTCATAACGACAGTCTTATTATTTGTATTGCGCAAAATATCCTGATCTTTAATGGCACGAATTAATTCCACTGAATCGGTGGATGCTGTTTCCAAAAAGCCTTTCGCTTTAAGAATAAGACCTCTAAGTGAAATATCTTCTAATAGAGGATACTTTCCGGGGGCCTGTACAGCGCCCAAAATTGAAACAAATTGTTCTTCCCTGTAATCAAACAAGCTTTGAATTTTAACGGAATCATCTTTCTGTAGCAAAATATCAGGAGAAGTTCCTTGTAAGACTTTACCTAAGTTAAATCCAACAATTTCAGGGACCTGATTATCTCTTCTACGAGTGATATAGGCCATTTTCAAATAAGCATCTGCTTTTACACCATTGGCTTTTGCAATAAGTTGACTAACGGTTAACCCTGGCTCCAGAGCATAAGTGCCTGGACGGAAAACAGAACCGACGAGATCAACACGGTTATCGAATTTTCTTGCATTGACAGATACTTCACAAGAATCACCGGATTGTAATTGGAAGGTTGCAATTTCTTTTTCAGTTACATCAATTACAGTTTTTCCTTTTTCAGTAAACCGGATTGTTGTTACTATTCCTTTATAGGCATCATCGGCATAACCACCTGCAAAGCGAATCAGGTTTTGAAGTGTTTCTCCTTGTAGTGCTTCAAAAATACCCTCGTGTTTTACAGCACCGTTAATTGTTGCCCGCAGTTTATAGGGTTCGATTTTTAATATATCGCCATCTTGTAACGTAATGTTGTTGGTAAGCACTCCATCAAGGAGCAGGCGGTAAACATCCAGATTGGCAACAATCCTGTTTGCGCGTACTACCTTAATATCACGCATGGAACCAATACTGTCAGGCCCACCGCAAGCATAAAGCGCATTGAAAGCTGTAGCCAGGGACGGAAGTGTATAAGATCCCGGACGAACAGCTTCCCCAACAACTGTTACACGTATACTCCTGATGTTTCCCAGTGAAACATTTACATGTGTCTGACCGGAAGAAACGCCCATATAGATTTTCGAAACTTTGTTCCGTATTATTCTGGTTGCGTCTTCTATCGTCATGCCACTCACCTTAATAGGACCTACGTTAGGTATTCTCACAGTTCCTTCTGGTGACACTTTAAGCTTGTAATTCGCTTCATAGAATCCTGAAATATCGATAATAACCTCATCGTAAGTACCTAACACATAATTGACTGGGGTAGCGATATTGAGCTTAGGCTCGAAAGTCAGGTTTTGTTTAGAAAAAAGCTTCGAACCAAAAATCTCTTTTGTTGTTATTCCTGTTTGTACAGTTTTGGTTATAGTTGTAATTGTTTTCTTTTCATCAATAAAAGGTGCATTCGGATTATTATTATCAACAGTACTAATTTTTTGGATATTCTGTATATCTGTCGTAGTTGTTGTTATAGTTGTTGAGGTTTTCTTTTCGTCAGCATTGGGACTTTGAGCATCTTTTGTACTTCCAGTAGTACGTTCATCATCATTAGTTTCCTTTGCGTCTTTTGCATCCTTTACATTTTTTGCATTATTCGGTGTCATTGCATCATTGGTCGCTGAGGCATTTTGTCCCGATGTATATTTTTTATAAGCTTCGAGCTGTTGAGGACTTAATTTACTCAAATCCTGAGCAGCCAAGCTACTCACCATTAAGAAGGAGAATAGGACAAATTTAATTATCTTCATAAATAATTTTGATATTTAATGTTGCTATCTGTATTTTAATAATTCTATAATTACTTTGATTTTCTAATTATGGATTGTTAGTTCGGCTGTTGGTTCAACTCTTACAATTAAGTTCATTTATTGAATTTCGGATATTCGATGCAGTTAACACATCTCTTTCATGGCTCAATGCTTAAGTTATTGAAATCTATTCGAATCTTAGTATAAAAATGATTCTATCAGATTTGAAATATCTTTTAACAAATTAAGATTTGATAAATAGAGAATATTCCACAAAGGTAATAAAAAAAATGAATGAACTAATTATAATTTTAACTTTTTGTTTATTCTGATTAGCAATTGTTTGGAGTTAAATCAATTAATTCAAAATACAAACAGCTCATAGTTGAATCGGATTTTTATGTGCCGACAGTTGAGCTTATGTTTTGATTCATTTTCTGCCAATTCTTATTCATATTTTTCCATTTTGTCCTTGATACTTACATCGTTAAGTGAACTTTGAATCTTGATATAAGTCATTAAACTTTCAGCACCAGCCTCATAGCAGGCTTCCTGGGCTAGTTTAATAACCTTCATAATCTCATCGTACGTACCTTCAATGACTGTTTCGAAAGGTGTGACTTTGTATTTTAAACCGGAAGCTGCAATCGTTTCTATGGCTTTGTCTACTATAGTATACGGGTGGATTGTTTTTGAGCTGGGTAAAATTTGCAATGCGATATTGACGGTCTTGTTCATTTTTATTTTCTGGATTAAATAGTGATGATGAAACGTTGAATGCTATTAAAAATTGTGTCTAAAGTGTGAAAAAATCTTGTAAAAATAAGATCGGAAACCTAACTTCGAATAAACTAAAAAACCCGAAATTTCTTTCGGGTTTTTTAGTTTATTCGAAGTCTGTTGAAAATTATTCTGCTGCTGCTTCAGTAGCAGCTTCTTCTGCCGGAATTTCTGCAACGGAAGCTTCAATAGTTGCCTCAATGGCTTCGGCTTTTTTCTTAGCCAATTCAGCAGCTTTTAATTTGTTTACTTCCGATTCGGCTTTTAAACGAGCTTTTAAGTCGGCTTGTTTTTCAGCAAGTAATTGTTCTTTTGTCTTAATTACACTCGATTCTTTATTTGCTTTCCATGCCGCGAAGCGGGTTTCAGCTTCAGTCACATCGAATGCTCCTTTTTTGGCTCCTTCGAGTAAATGCTTCTTTAATAATACACCTTCACTGGAAAGGATGTTGCGGGTTGTGTCGGTTGGTTGTGCTCCGGTTTGTAACCAATATAATGCTCTCTCGAATTTTAGGTCGATAGTTGCTGGATTGGTGTTCGGGTTATAAGAACCGATTCGTTCGATAAATTTGCCATCACGTGGCGCTTTGCTGTCAGAGATCACGATATGATAATATGCATATCCTTTACGACCGTGACGCTGCAATCTGATTTTTACGGGCATTTTTTTATTTATTAAATGATTATACCTAATGCTTTTTCTCGAAAAGCGGTTGCAAAGATAGTGAATTTATTTGAACCGGAAAAAGAATCCTTCAAAATTACAATCAATATTATTGTTTTGTTTTCTAATTAATTGCTTTAATAGTAAATTGTTAACTTGTATTTATCAACTATCAACTGCCAATTATTTACAAAGCACCCAAGCTGTATCAAATCGGCTGTCCGATTTGCGGAGATTCTCCATAAACAGAATCGCTTTCTCGCGGTCTGAAAACGACTGAATGGCAATTCGATAGGTTTTGGAAGATGGCAATACATGCGCATCGGGGAAATCAGTTGCCACTAATTCATCGCAGAATTTTTCTGCTGATTCTTCAGTTGGCAAGCTGGCAACAATAACATGAAAATTTTCATCTTCTGTGGAGGTGGGTGTTTCTAATGAACTTTCCGTTTTTTCAGAAGTGTTTGTTGATGCGAAGTCTTGCGATGGATTGTAAAAAACGGTAGTGGCTAAATTCGCATTATTCGCCTGTCGCATATCATTAATCCGGGGTGAGATAAAGAATAATCCAAAAATAAGCATAGCTGCTGATGCATATTTGAATATTCGGGTCGAAGGTAGTGTAAGGATGATCTTAGGCTTTTCATCCTTCAATAGGTTGTTTCGCTGTGAAATATGTATATTAGCTAATTCGAAATTTTGAGGTAAGAATTCAACATCCGATGCCGGTGAAAACAACAGATTTCCCGGTTCGTCTTGATAAAAAGATCCTAAGTTGCCGAAAGACACATTTTTGTTGGAATTAAGTTCCAACTTTAATCGGTCAACTTCTTTATCAATATATTCCATTGCCAACCTGTAGCTGATTTGTTGTGATCGCGCTATTTCAATAGCTAATAATCCATCGGCATGATGCATTAACGGATTGAATCCGATGGTAGAAAGCGGTGGGGTAATATAATCAGGTAATAGTTTGGCCGATTGCTGTTGTACTACAAAACCACCTAAATTCGGCACGACTACGTAATCGTGTTGTGCCAAAAGTTTTTCGATATGTTGACAGAATTTTTCCACCTTGCAAAAGTAGATGAAAGGAATCATATAAGAATATTTACCGGTAAAAAGTTATCAACAAGTTGTTAAACCCGGGAAATCGATGTATCTTTGTACTGCCTCAAAAAAATTAAAATGAAGAAATGGAAAAAACGATATTAATAACGGGTGGTGCAGGTTTTATTGGTTCACACGTAGTTCGGTTATTTGTTACTAAATACCCTGGTTATAAAATTGTTAATTTAGATGCTTTGACCTATGCCGGCAACCTGGAGAATCTTAAGGATATTGCTGACGCCCCCAATTACACCTTTGTGAAAGGTGACATTACCGACGAACAATTCATACCTAAATTGTTTGCCAACTATAATTTTGATGGTGTAGTCCATTTGGCAGCCGAATCGCATGTCGATCGTTCCATTACCGATCCGTTTGCTTTTATACGCACCAATGTTTTTGGAACTGCCAATCTGTTAAATGCGGCAAAGGAGTCTTGGAAAGGAAATATGGAAGGAAGAAGGTTTTATCATATTTCAACCGATGAAGTGTATGGCTCATTGGGCAAAGAAGGTTTCTTTACCGAAGAGACGGCCTATGATCCACGAAGTCCCTATTCGGCAGCTAAAGCCAGTTCCGACCATTTTGTCCGCGCATTTTACCACACGTATGGTTTGCCGGTAGTCGTTTCAAATTGTTCTAACAACTACGGCGCAAATCATTTCCCTGAAAAACTAATTCCACTGTCAATCAATAATATTAAAAATAACAAGCCTATTCCTGTTTACGGGAAAGGAGAAAATGTACGTGACTGGTTATGGGTGAATGATCATGCCCGGGCGATCGATACCATTTTCCACAAGGGTGTTATTGGTGAGACCTATAATATCGGTGGTAACAATGAATGGACTAACATCGATTTAATCCGCGAGTTGTGCAAAATAATGGATAAGAAGTTGGGACGTAAAGAGGGTGAATCTGCTAAATTGATAACCTTTGTAAAGGACAGAGCCGGGCACGATTTACGTTATGCTATCGATTCCTCTAAGTTGCAACGTGAACTGGGTTGGAAGCCTTCTCTTCAATTTGAGGAAGGACTCGAAAAAACGGTTGATTGGTATCTTGCAAACCAGCAGTGGATGGACAATATCATTAACGGTGACTATCAGAATTATTACAAAAAACAATATATGGAAAGATAAATATACTTACCATTTGTATAGTTGTCATTTACCAAGAATAACGGGCTTATCAGAAATTCTGATAAGCCCGTTATTCTTTTACACTCATTCCTCATTCCTCAACTCTCATTCCTGATTTTCCTTTGTTTATTTAGGCGCCGTATTATACAAATAAATTCCAATCAGTAAGAAGACAACATTTGGTAACCATACTGCTGTAAATGCTGACATGGAGCCGCTTACCGAAAAGGAAGTTGACATGGTTGAAAATAAAATGTAGAGTGAGCTTAAAGCAAGCCCGATCCCCAGGTGAAGTCCTATACCTCCACGCACTTTCCGGGAAGAAAGTGAAACCCCGATTAACGTCATGATAAAGGCTGCCAACGGCATTGAAAACCGTTTATAATACTCGTCTTCAAAACCCTGGATGTTTCCTACTCCTCTACTCCGCTGTCTTTTCAGGTAGCTGCTTAACTGACTGTTATTCAACTGTGGAGCCTCTTGGGAAGTAATGAATAATTCTTCCGGCATGACTTTAATAGTGGTATCTTTGCTTATCCCTTTTTTTAAACTTTCACGCATCCCGTTGAAATCCCGTTGTAAATAATTTTTTATTTTCCACTTGTATGCTGAATCCCATGAGATGGTTTCGGCAGTTAGTCTTGAAGTCAGTTTCTTGCCATCAAACTTCTCAAGCGAAAATCGATATCCGGTATTATTCGAAACTTCATAGCGCTCTATATACATAATTACCCCTTTTTCAACTTCCATTTGTACGTTACGGGCATTATCCTGTTTGATTTTATGGACATATTTGTCTTCGAAACCAATCATTTTCTTATTGGCGGGAGGTATGATATAGCTGCCCACCGTAAATGATATGGAGGCAATAACGGCTGCTGAAAGCAAATAAGGAATCATTAACCGTCTAAAACTGACACCACTGGATAAAATAGCAATGATTTCAGTATTGCTAGCCATTTTTGACGTAATGAAAATAACGGCAATGAAGGTGAACAACGGGCTGAACATATTCATGTAGTAAGGAATGAAGTTCAGGTAGTAATCGAAAATGATCTCTTTTAGCGGTGCCTTATGTTCAACAAAACTGTCTAACTTTTCTGTCAAATCAAATACCACGGCAATACTCAGAATAAGCATAATGGAGAAGAAATACGTCCCCAGAAACTTTTTAATGATATACGTGTCAATTCGTTTTAAACCAAATATGTGATAATCGATTTTCATACAGAACTTTTCAAACGTTATAACTCTTCAAATCTTATCAACCTATTAACCCAATAACCTAACCAGGATAAGCCTGAACCAAGAAAGAAGGTGGTAATTAGTGTAATAGTCCAAAATACAACCGCCTCTTAACCCCGTAGGGGTGCTATTATTGTAATTAGCTTCATCTATGCGGTCCCAAAACCCCGTAGGGGTGACATTCTTTATTGCCTTTTCCAGATTTCTTTCTTTTATTCCCTTGATGTGTTTATTGTTTCGGGCAACATCGATTGGCGATAGGAGATGATTTCTTTGACATACGTTTTTTTATGTCACCCCTACGGGGTTCAAATTTTATGTTACTCTTCTTTTCTACAATCATGTTAACCCTACGGGTTTAAAGATATTGATCTGCTTGTAAATTAATATTATGTAAAAACACATTAATTTAAAACATAGAAAATACTATTAACCCAACAACCAATTAACCAAGTTCCTACAGCCTCCTCCCAACTTGTTCAACCATTCCTTTTTTCCAGGTAGAAAAATCGCCCGCCTGAATGTGTTTTCGTGCTTCACCAACCAGCCAAAGGTAAAATGCCAGATTATGAATCGATGCTATTTGCATAGCTAGTAATTCTTTGCTAATGAATAGATGGCGCAGGTATGCTTTTGAATGAGCCTGATCCACATAGGATGTCCCAAATTCATCCAAAGGTGAGAAGTCATTTTTCCATTTCTCATTACGTATGTTTATAATCCCCTGTGACGTAAAGAGCATTCCGTTGCGCCCGTTTCGGGTTGGCATGACGCAATCGAACATATCAACACCGCGTTCAATCCCTTCCAGGATATTTTGTGGGGTGCCGACTCCCATTAAATACCGGGGCTTGTCTTTAGGCAGTATTTCGTTAACAATTTCTATCATCTCGTACATTACACCGGTTGGTTCCCCTACAGCCAGGCCACCGATTGCATTTCCTTCCCGTTCCTGAGATGCAATAAATTCGGCCGATTGCCGGCGTAAATCAGGATAAACGCAGCCTTGTACAATAGGGAAATAGGTTTGTGAATAACCATATTTCGGTTCGGTTCGGTCGAAATGCTTAAGTCCCCGCTCCAACCAACGATGGGTCAGTTCCATTGATTTCTTGGCATAAGGATAGTCGGCGGTACCCGGGGTACATTCATCGAAGGCCATAATAATATCGGCTCCGATCGATCGCTGGATTTCAACCACGTTTTCGGGGGTAAAGAGGTGTTTACTCCCATCAATATGTGACCGGAATGTTGCTCCTTCTTCCTTTAGCTTCCGGTTCTCGGATAATGAAAATACCTGATAACCTCCACTGTCAGTCAGGATTGGCTTGTCCCATCCATTAAATTTATGCAATCCCCCGGCACGTTCCAGCGTATCGATTCCCGGCCTCAGATATAAATGGTAAGTGTTTCCAAGTATTATCTGAGCCTTAATGTCTTCTTTCAACTCATGAAAGTGAACTGCTTTGACCGAGGCAACCGTCCCCACGGGCATAAAAATAGGCGTTTCAATAACACCATGGTCTGTGGTTATCTTACCGGCACGGGCATTTGAATGTGGATCGGAATGTTGTATTTCAAATGTCATTGTTGGGGAGTTAGTGGAGCTTTGTTAAGAAAAATGATTCGCATAGGTGGTTCAATCCTTGATGTTGAAAATGAAGTTCTCCAGGATCTTTTGTCCGGCTTCTCCTGATTTTTCAGGATGAAATTGTACGGCATAAAAGTTGTTTTTATGAACCGCCGAGCTGTATTCGGATATATAGTTAGTTATCGCTATGGCATTCTCGCATTTTTCAACATAATAGCTGTGTACGAAATACATATACGAATTTTCGTCAACATCTTGAAAAAGAGCTGATTTTAGATCGGTAATGTTATTCCAGCCGATCTGTGGAATTTTAAAGCCGTTTGAAGGAAAGAGCCTTACCTGTTGGTCGAATATACCCAGACATTCGGTATTATTTTCCTCGGAAAAAGCACACATCAGTTGCATCCCCAGGCAAATGCCTAAAACAGGTTGTGTCAGGGAGCAAATAAGCCGGTCCAGTCCTTTTTGTTTGAGGTAGTTCATGGCCGAGGACGCTTCGCCAACCCCCGGGAAAATAACCCGGTCGGCCGAACGTATTGCTTCATGATCATCCGTAACAACAGCATTCACCCCGATGCGCTCCAGGGCAAAAAGTACCGAACGAATATTCCCGGCATTGTATTTGATAACGACGACTTTCATTTTTTCTCGCAAAGGCTATAGACAAATGCCCTGGTGACTATTGACTTTAAATATTTTAAATAAGTTTGTTCGTTTTAGTATCGGGGAAAATAATAGCCGGTTTAAAGGTCTTTGCCTCTTCAAAGTCCATCATGGCAAAGGCCATAATGATAACAATATCGCCCGGCTGAACCTTCCGGGCTGCAGCTCCGTTTAAGCAGACTACCCCCGAACCCCGTTCTCCTTTAATTACATACGTTTCGAATCGTTCGCCGTTATTATTGTTTACAATACTTACTTTCTCGTTTGCAATCACATTGGCCGCATCCATTAAATCTTCGTCAATGGTGATACTCCCTATATAATTTAAGTTGGCTTCAGTAACTGTTACCCGATGAATTTTTGATTTTACAATGTGTACTAACATAAAATTTGTTTTTTCGATTGCCAATTATCAATTTTCAATCGTTTTATATCTAATATTATCGATCAGCCTCACCTCTCCACAATACACGGCAATGCATCCCACTGATGCAGCTGACCATGAATAAACAGGCTGAAGCGTTGAAGTGTTCACAATTTCATAATATTCCACTTCAAGTCCCGGCCTTGAATTGATCTGCTCTACCACCCATTGTGTCAACTCTATCGGAGATAATTGGGGTGCAAAGTTACGACTTTCGGAGAGAACTTTAGATATTTCAACCGCCTTTTTACGTTCATCCTCATTTAAACGTTCATTCCGGCTGCTCAGGGCAAGTCCGCTTGCTTCCCGGACAATGGGACAATCGACGATTTCCACCTGAAGATTCATGACAGCTACCATCCGGTGAATGATCGCCAGTTGTTGGAAATCTTTTTCACCAAAATAAGCTTTGTCCGGTTGAACTAATTGGAAGAGTTTACTGACAATCTGAACCACCCCGTTAAAATGGCCCGGACGAAATTTCCCTTCCATGACTGTATCCAGTCCTCCAAAATCGAATTCAAATCGGCTATCCAATTCATCCGGTAGATAGATTTCCGGTGGTTCCGGTGAAAAGATAATGCGGCAACCGATCTTCTCAAGGAATTCTGCATCTCGTTTCAGGTTGCGGGGGTATTTTTCTAAATCAGTCGGGTTGTTAAATTGGGTCGGGTTGACAAAGACACTTACCACGCAAATGTCGTTTTCGGCTACAGCTCGTTCGACCAACGATTTGTGTCCATTGTGCAGGGCCCCCATGGTAGGGACAAAACCAATGGTTTTTCCAGATGCTTTAAGTACTTCAATTTCAGATCGAAGCTCCTTTTTTTGTTTAATTATTTTCATACATTACAGTGAATATGAATCTCAAAAAACAACTTTTATGAAACTCATAAAAATAGCGTGCAAAAGTAGTAAAACTTATTTGTATAATCGTTCATTTGGAACACATAAGTACAGTCTAAAATATATTCAAGGTTTTTTTTACCCAAATTATTGAAATCGTATGATAAATAATTTGGTGTTTAAAAAGTCAGGACACAAATAACACAAATCCATTTCCCGGAACTTCTGTCTCTTTTTTAGCAATTTTATAATTGTCCTATTTATTCCAGACTTACATTATCCCACTTAGAACTTCTTATTCTTTCATTTGCTTCGCCTTTTGTTCGGCATTGGTTCCAAGTATCCATACAATTTTTAGTTATTTTACTCTATCTCTATCGTATAGATGTCATTATTTATTAATGCTATATAACATCTATGGGGCATCTAAGCTGGTGGAAAAACCGCATGTCCATCTTATGCCCCCGGACAATC
>JAUZOM010000123.1 GCA_030706465.1 Bacteroidota bacterium
CCCTTATTTCCTTTTATGAGGGAGGAAAAATAACAGCGGGCACTGTATACTTCCAATTACTTAATGTCATATCATTCAACTTAAAGTTCAATAAGAATAGAACGCTGATTTACGCAGATATAGGAGATATACCTGAACTGGTAGCGAACAGATGGCAAATCAAAGGCGGAGTAACCGGATCGGAATGCAGGATTCCGGGTAATAACCACAGAGGCTCGTGCCGTTGCGAGACAACTAAACAGGTTCCTGAGATGAAGCCGGAATTGGACTCTTTCTTTATGATAGCCAATTTTTGAATAATTCAATTTCACTCCAACTTTAATCTAACCTAGTCGCTCCGGAATACTAAAAGATATCAGTTGGGTCGGAATTTTTCGACCTATATCCATTAAATCGACTAAACAATTGATGAATGCTAAATTCAGAGTATAACTCTCTCTAAAACAAACAGAAATAGCATAGGCAATGCAGTAGAACCGGCAGTTATAATCCTGCGATGCGACAATTTCAAAACTATTAGCAACTATTCTGCAACTCTTTGTTCAGGATTTAAAACAATAGGATGTTTATTACAAGTCATTTCTTTTCGGTTTGAATACATTTGCGTTGTAAAAATTTCAAGACAATACTATCATTAATTTATGTACCATGAAAAAAAAGTTTTCCTTTCTATTTCTATTCGGGTTGTTGGTCGCCATGCAACTGGCCGCCCAAACGCCTAATGCATTTCAATATCAGACAGTAATTCGAAACGCAGATGGCACACCGGCAAATAATCAGTCTGTCAATTTCCGTTTCAAATTATTAAAGGCAATTACAGACGTATCCGGAGTATTTACAGAAACCCAGACAGCCACCTCCAACACCAGTGGTGTAATAACCCTTCAGATTGGCAATGGGACTCCAGGTCCCGGGTCGTTAGGGCTGGGTGAAGTTGATTGGACGCAAGGTACCTATTTTATGCAGGTTGAAATTGACAAAGGGAGTGGGTATACCGTAATAAGCTCTCAACAATTGCTCAGTACTCCTTATGCCAAGTATGCGCAAGCTGCCGGCAATCTGCGTATAAAATCACCGGATGGTTCAACCTGGAATGTTACGATTGGCAATGAGGGACAATTAACCGCAACAAAAGTCCAATGACATTTAAAGAACATACCATCATGAACAAAATATTTACCTGCCTTTTAATCTTACTATTGTCAGTCACACAAGGTTATTCACAACAATTAATCACTACAGCCGGCGCGCAACAAAACAACGTTTCGTGGAGCATTGGTGAGATGGTAACTGAAAGTGGCAGTGTAGCCGGATTAATGATTAACCAAGGATTTAACGGCTTTGAAAATATAATACGTACCGGCATTTCCGCTGTAGAGATATTTACAGTCCAGACATACCCAAATCCTGTCATCGACAAGCTTTTTCTGAAATTTACCGATGGCAACACCTATTCATACATCCTGACAGATATTGTTGGACGTGTTTTGCTCAATAAATCGGTCCATTTAGATCAGGAAATTGACTTATCGCATTACGATGCCGGTCAATATATTTTAAAAGTTAACTCAAATCGATTCTCGAAATCGACAATCATTATCAAAAAATAAGCTCTGAAATGAAAAAAATATATATTTTCCTATCATTTATATTTGTTGCACTTCAACTGGCTGCACAAGTTCCGGATGCTTTCCGGTATCAGGCTGTAGTGAAAGATGACACGGGGGGTTTAATGTCAAACCGAAACGTGACGTTCCGATTTGAAGTTTTTAAATCGGCGTTGCAAGCAGATGGAGGAACAAAAGTCTATTCCGAAACGCAGCAAGTGGCAACAAATGCCAACGGGTTAGCCAATTTATCCATTGGAAAAGGAACCGTTGAAACCGGAGTATTTTCTGCTATAAATTGGAGTTCCGACTCCTATTATATTAAGGTTAGCATCGATAAGGGAAGTGGTTACGTTTCAATAGGGGAGCAGCAACTATTAAACGTTCCGTACTCGCAGTTTGCAGGCACTGCAGGAAATATTATAGCCAAATTGCCAACCACAGACGCATCATGGGGAGTTACGGTGAGTAATGACGGCAAGATTTCAACGTACCCATTTCCCAAAGGATATACAAAGATGGTGTGGAATGATGAATTTGAAGGGACCGGATTGCCGGACAGCACGAAATGGGACTATGAAGTTGGTTATGTACGTCAGGTTTCAAATGGCGAAATACAATATTATACAAAAAAAAGAATTGAAAATGCTTATCGCGAAGGAGGATACCTGCACTTAGTTTCCCGGTGTGACTCGAGCATTGTAGATGGCGCCATGCGCCCAATTACATCCGCCAGCATTATTACAAAAGGGAAAGCTTCGTGGCTATATGGTTACATTGAAGTGAAAGTTAAAGTACCTTATCAAGCGGGTCAAATAGCTACCTGGCCAGCTATATGGATGGTGGGAGCGGAAGATTTCTACGGCGGATGGCCTGCAAGCGGTGAAATTGATATCATGGAACATTATGGTACAGCCGGTGATTATCGGAATGTTCATTTTTCACAGCATTCACAAGACTTCCATGCTGCCAACTGCAAAACAAAAGTAGTTTATTGTCCCAGCGCCTCCTCTGAATTTCACACATTCGGACTTCAATGGACACCCGAAACGATGGTCTGGTATCTGGATGGTGTGGCAAGGTTTCCAATAAATAATACGACTCATTTGTGGAGCACCTGGCCGTTTAACAAATCATTCTATTTGTTGCTTAACCTGGCAATAGGAGGTTGGGGTACCAATTACCCATTGCTTAAAACAACTCCACAGGATTATCAGGTTGATTATGTCCGGATCTTTCAATAAAGAAATTTTAAATCAATAAAAAACAAAATCATTATGAAAAAACAATTTTTACTTATTTGCATGCTTGCAGCAAGTGTTTTTACAACCTATGCTGACAAAACAATTTATGTGGCCAATGCCCAATTAGGGACTAAAGATGGTAGTAGCGCGGCCAATGCCTGTGAACTTAATCAAATTTTTGGTGTTAAGACTCCTGCAGTTGCGTTAGATGCAACTGGTACAACAACAGTCTATTTTGATGCAAGTGCCGAATATTCAATAAATGCTGATTACAGTTCTGCCAAAGATAGAGCTTGTGTGTTGATTCCTGATAATCTTACAAGAAGAGTAATTTTTGAAGGCAATAATGCAATCCTCAAAGGTACATCAACTTCACTTCGCATGTTTAGGATTGGCTCTTTAACGAATGTGGAACTTAGGAATCTTACCTTCAAAAATGGAACTCATCCATCAGCACTTGGAGGTGCCATCTTTTTTGCAGGCGATTCTTTGAAGATATCCGGTTGTACGTTCGATAACAATAGCTCAGACAATGGCGGAGCTATTGGAAGTAGAGGTAAATATATTAAAATATCCAACTCCTGGTTTAAAAATAATTTCCTTCTCGGTAGTTTCCAGGGGGGGGCAATAAGTCATACCGGAACAACAACAGGAGGTGCATTAATTGTTGAAAATACTACATTCAGTAACAATAAGGGAAAAGATGCAAATGCGGCTTACGGGACAGCCATTATAACTGCATTTGATGGAACTACCCGTAATTATCTAAGCGAAATTTCAATTACGAATTGTACCTTTTATCAAAATAATGCCGGTTTAAATACCACATCCGGATATGCGGCTGTTCAGTTGGACTTTCTTGGGTCGAGTGCTCCGGCAGGCACAGTTACTACTGCCAAATTTATAAATAATACTTTTTATGGAAATTCAGATGCAGCCATCCGATTTTGGGGAAAACAGCAAGCGCTTACTCTGATTAATAATGTTATTGTTGGAGATTCTTATGCCAATACTTCTGTTACAGGAGTACAAGACCATGGCTTAATAGCCGAATTTACGGTAGCCGAAGGGCGTCCGGCCATAGTAGCCAACAACAATTACATAGTCGCTAAATCTCCCTTGAGCATAAAAATAGACGATGCCGTATTGCAATCCGGCAACTCAAATAATAACACGATCGTTGCTATCAGTTCCCAAGCTGACATCGATGCATTGGGATTATCGACGACTCTTCAAGTTCCGGCAACAGGAGCACCCTATTTAGCAGTCGCCAGTAATTCTAGTCCATTGGTTGAAGGCGGCTTGAATGTGCTTAGTGGGATAACCCTGCTTCCTACAGACGTTAGAGGGGTAACCCGTGCAAATGGAAACACAGGGTCTAAATATGATATCGGTGCTTATGAGTATAATGGTTTTGTTACTACCAATGTACCGGCTGTATCGGATAATTTCTTCACACTCCGTCAAACTGCCGGGGAAATATCCATTTCAGCCAACAATAAAACAATATCTGTAAATGCCTATCTACCCAACGGACAGTCGGTTTATACCAGAACAACCAGTAACGCCCTCACAATCCGGAAAGCTGAACTGCCAAAGGGAGTATTGATTTTCATCGTAAAGGACGGGGAAAAATCGGTTGCTCAGAAAGTAATGAACTAATTTCAATTTTCAACAATCTAAGATTTCAAAACAAATTAATATTTAAAACTATTTTATCATGAAGAAAAAATTATTCTTGTTCACAGCAGCTTTATGGGCAAGTTTTACCTTAAGTGCAGCGGACCTATATGTGAACCCTGTTACCGGGAACGATGCCAATAACGGTTCACTTTCTACTCCTCTTAAAACGATAGAAACAGCTGTTTTGACTAAACTTCAAAGCAACGTACAAACCACCATCCACATTGCGGACAACTCCGTAATTACCTTAACCGCTATTTTGAACTTTAATACAGACAAAAAAGTGTTGTTGACGGGTAAAAATGTTGTATTAAAAGCCGCTGCACTTCCAGCTCAAAAAGACCCAAGCGGATTACCAGTCACGGGTGAAGGAAATAGAATTCTGAGGGCCACAACCAACTGTGATTTGAAAATCGTAGGGATTACATTCCAAAACGGCCGTCAGGTTGGTTATATTTTAGGTGGAGCTATCTTTTTTGCAGGCAACACGTTGGAAGTGGACAGCTGTAAATTTATAGATAATCAAGCCGGATCAGCCGGTGGCGCTATAGGCGCCAGAGGAGGCAGCGTAATCGTAAAGAATTCATACTTTCAAGGGAATAATATCCTTGGCGGCGGAGCAAGAGGAGCAGCTATTATGCAATGTGGCCCTGCCACAGGAACTCCCGGAACTCTTTTAGTTCAGAATTGTACTTTCTACCAAAACATGACGCAAGTGGGAGGATCAGGAATGGTGATTAATATCTATGATTCTACATTAAGCAGTGTAGGCGGTGCCTACACTAACATGGGTAAGGTTGAAGTTAACAACTGCACTTTTATTGAAAATACCTCTCCGACTACGAATCAAGCCGTAATCGATGTCAGCGATGGTGACTGTGATGTCTATTTAGTAAATAATACTTTTTACAAAAACTCAGATTGTGCTTTTCGTTTAATGCTAAGCCACGCCTATTTAGCCAACAATGTCATTGTTGCGGGTAAGCAGGGGATCATGTCTGAGGCTAAAGTTGCCGATGGACGTCCGGAAATGATTGCGATTAATAACATCGTGGTCGGGACTGAAGGTGGAATTAACGGAAGCATTGATGATGCCTGTTTTACCACTGCTGCAAGTTCAAATAACAATATTGTGAGTACCACAGCAGCTTATCCACTTGCAAACGTGGGTCTGGCTACTTCATTGTCGACAGATAGGTTTGTTCCTTATTTACCGATCATATCCGGTTCAAGCGCCCTAATCAATGCAGGGACTGATGACACATCGGCCAAATTCGGGTCAAATTATGTCTTAAACTATGACATTACACATTTAGGAAAAAATTCGACCCGGGATATAGGTGCATTTGAATATGGAGGTATTCACGATGGCCTTTCTTTCCAAAAATATATTTCGGATGATTTCAGCATTTCTCAATCAGGAGACATCCTGAAAGTAAAAAGCAATACTGAAAAATCTTTCACCCTGAATTTGGTGGATCTAAGCGGTAAAGTTGTTTACTCGTCGAAAGCAACAAGTATCATGAATATTAATAAAAAATCTTTCGAACAAGGCGTCTACATTTTAATGTTGAACAATGGGGCTCAGGTAAGTTCTAAGAAAGTTTTATTCTAATAAATCATATATCCCTACAGGCAGAATTATTTTCCATTTATTATAATTGAAAATATTTCTGCCTGTATTTTCTAATAACCACAAATCAAGAAATACTATTAAGCTATGTATAAAAGGACTTTACTATTTTTAACCGCTATCTCGCTAACACTAACACTGAGTGCCCTTGACCTATACGTCTCGCCTACGAGAGGCAATGATGCAAACAATGGCTCTTTTGCAACTCCATTGAAGAGAATTGAGACAGCTATCTTCTCTGTAAAAGATAATGTTCAAACAACAATTCACATTGAGAATAATTCAACCATTGTGCTGAATGCCATATTAAATCTCGGAGATAACAAGAAAGTTGAAATTATTGGTAATAATGTAATCCTAAAAGCAAGTTTGCTTCCTGCACAAAAAGACCCCAGCGGGTTACCGCTCACCGGACAAGGGAACAGGATTTTAAACGCCGGCCTTAACTGTAACGTAAAAATAAAAGGCATCACTTTCCAAAATGGTCGTCAGATCGGCTATATTATGGGTGGAGCAATTTGTTTTGCGGGAAAAACGTTGGAAGTTGATAGTTGCAGGTTTATTGATAATCAGGCTGGTTCGTGCGGAGGTGCAATCGGTTCAAGAGGAGATAGTGTCATCGTGAAAAACTCCTATTTTGAAGGGAATAATATTCTTGGAGGGGGTGCCAGAGGTGCAGCAATCACTCAATGCGGTTCTCCGACAGGAACGCCCGGAACTCTTACAGTTCAAAATTGTACATTCTATCATAATATGACCCAACATGATGGTTATGGGTTTGTAATAAATATCTATGATTCATCATTAGGAACTGATGGCGGAAAGTATACGAACATAAACAAAATCGAAGTTACCAACTGTACATTTCTTGAAAATTCTTCGGTAACTGCTTATATGGCGGCCATTGATATTAGTGATGGCAGTTGTAATGCCTATTTAGTCAATAATACTTTTTACAACAATACGGATTGTGCTTTCCGTTTAGGTCAAAACAACACGTATCTAGCTAATAATGTGATTATAGGAGGGAAACAGGGAGTTATGGCCGATTTAAATGTTGCTGATGGCAGGCCCGAGATAGTAGGGCTAAACAACATTATTGTAAGTACCGAAGGAGGGATAAACCAAAATATTGATGATGCCTGCTTTACAACGAACAAAACTACCAGTCAGAACAT
Source organism: Bacteroidota bacterium (assembly GCA_030706465.1). GTDB lineage: Bacteria > Bacteroidota > Bacteroidia > Bacteroidales > Paludibacteraceae > Paludibacter. The sequence continues at coordinate 7,346 of JAUZOM010000123.1, forward strand.
TGTAAGTTCTATATCATCCTACCCATTAAGCAATATCGGGCTGGCAACCTCCTTATCGACAGATAATTTTGTACCCTATCTAACCATTACTTCTGCTTCCAGTCAATTAATAGACGCCGGGACTGATAATACGTCAGTGCTATTCGGAGCAAACTATGTGATGGGTGTTGATACGAGAGGTCGCGAAACGAATGTAAGAAAAGATATCGGAGCGTATGAATATAATGGCTTTATTCCCGCCCCTAATGGTCTTCCACTCCAGAAATACGTTTCGGATGATTACAGTATTTCTCAATCAGGAGGTATTCTTAAAATACAAAACAATATTGAGAAATCATTCACATTGAGTTTGGTGAATATAACCGGAAAAGTAATCTTTACAGACAAAGTAATAAGCTCTTGTAGTATTAACAAAAATTTATACAGACAAGGTGTATATATTTTGTTGCTGAACGATGGGTCCAAAATCAGCACAAAGAAAGTAATATTCTAAATCAAATTCCCAATAATAATTCAGGCATAGATATATTCTCTTGATCATAATGGAGATATCTATGTCTGGAATTTTAAGCTAACAGAATGAAAAATAAATACATATTTCTGCTATTGTTGCAGTGTATCTTCTCAATTGCCTATTCGCAGGAAAAAATACTGCTTTTTGATTACGATGAGGTGTATCCACAAACTTCAAGTTGGGCCGACATGATGCAACCGGAACTAAATCCGGCTCCAGATGATGTAAATAATTCACAGTTGGTAGGTCTATTTGTTCACAATGCCCAGTGGAGCGAGATTGAGATTAATTCCGATGAACTCGGGTTAGACGCACGTTACTATAATACTGTTGAACTTAAAGCATTTATACCTTCAAATATGCCCGATGGCAAGGTACATATCACTTGCAAAGGACTTGGGACCTCACGAGAGTCGCGTCGACGATATGATACTTACGAAATAGCGCCACCAGTGAAAGGAAAGTGGTTTAACATACAACATTCTTTTTATGGCGCTTATCCAATAGGCCTGGTACAGATTGGATATCGAAGAAGCGAAGTGCCAAATCCTTCGGAGGACATTGCATATTTTGATGATCTTAGTTTTCACAAAACGACTTCAACTGATATTTGCTTGTATCGTGAATCATTCTGTATTGTTTATCCCGAGAATGAAAATGCCGACTTCATAGGCAATCCGTCACAGCGCGCTGGTAACTGGGTAGGAAATGTAGATCTTACATCAACCGGGAATATTGTCCTGGTAAAATACCCGAATACAAACAGTCATGTTATGCAGATGCTCACAACAGGTGCTGACATTGTTTTTCCGGGAATAACAAACCTGGATGGCTATGAAAACTTGCGGGTTGTATTTGATACCCGTTGGAAAGTAGATGAAACAAAAAGAGCTGCTTTTAATAACGCAACTCCGGAAACAAAAAGTCCGGGAATAAAAGTGAAATCAGGTAATGAAAGTTGGACAAATTTAGCGACACAACCATTTAGTGACACTTGGCAAACTCAATCCATAACAATCGCCCCTTCCGGAGCCCAGAACGTTAGTTTGTCGTTTGGGAAAGGCAATAGTAATTTTGACTTTGAAATTGATAACGTGATGATTTTTGGCACTCCTAAAACCTCCGGTTTAAATGATTTATCAGCCATTGATTTAAAATTCTATCCTAATCCGGTTAAAGAAGTGTTGTACACCAGTCAGGATGTTGAGAGAATGGAGATCCTAAATCTTCAAGGCCAATTAATGGTTTCAAGAACAGGACATTCAATTTCTATGTCGAATCTGACGAGTGGATTGTATTTCGTTAAGGTGTATAAGGGAGGAAAAGTTTTTGTAAGTAAGATATTAAAAGATTGATATGTTACAAAGAAAGATATTTATTTCATTAATTCTGATTCTCGTATCTTTTAATGTAAATAGTCAAACAAAATCCTGGTTGCATATTGAGGGAAATCTGATTAAAGACACTGCCGGAAATCTTGTAACATTACGGGGAGTGTCGATTATAGCTCCGGAATACGCTACAAGTAACCCGATTAATCCCATAACGCCGGCTGAATATATTGCATGGCTGGCCGATTCGACCAGAGGCTGGTATTCACGTATTGTCCGTATCCCGGTATGCGGGCTTAATCTGACTCCTGCAGCAGCCTATAATTTCATAAATCCATTAGTACAGCAGGCAATTAATTTAGGGCTATATGTAATTATTGATTTTCATAATGTCACGGATTATGGTAATGGCGGCACTAGCCAGCGGACTGTTCTGAACTTTTGGAATTACTTTGCACCTAAGTACGCAGATTCATCCAATGTCTTTTTCGAAGTCTACAACGAACCGGTCAAGCCGGCAGACTGGAATCAATGGAAGAGCTTTATTCAACCGGTGGTTAATGCCATCCGGGCCGTTGCGCCCAGAAACATTATCTTAATGGGAAGCCCACAGTGGAGTACTTATTGTAACTATGCGATATCAAATCCTATTTCCGGAGTGAACATTGTTTATGTTTATCATATTTACCCGAATCAGGGAGCACCTACTTCATCTTTACTTGATTCAAAGTTTGGGAATGCAGCCAACTCAATTCCTGTAATGATTACGGAATTCGGGTGGAATCAAAGTGCCGATTACTCCGATGCTATCACTTATGGTAAGACTAGCAATTGGGGGGTACCATTCCGCACTTATATGGATGCACATCCAACAATCAGTTGGGTGAACTGGGTCTTTGACAATTATTGGGAACCGAGTATCTTTGACGAGAATTGGAGTCTTATGAGTTATGAAGATCAAGGTGAATTTATAAAAGGTTGGCTGGCTGACCTGAATAAAGTAACAACAACCGGTGTCGAAACAGCTTGTAGTAGTGCTTACCAATTGATGGTTTATGCTATAGATGGTAAAATATCAGTTTCATTAGTCGGCTTATGCCGTGTAGATCTCTATTCAATAACCGGTAAACTGTTAGCATCGGTAAATGCTAAAGGCAACACGATTGAGTTAAATGCTTCTCTTGCCAAAGGCATTTATATTGTCAGGGCTTATAATACAACCGGATTAGCTATCACAAAAAAACTGTTAATAATAAATTAGATTTTACCTCACGGTTTGTATATTGCCCAAGCCCCTAAAAACGAAAATGTATTTATTAAAAAGGTGTTGAAAAATTGATTATTTAGATAGAATGAAAAAGATTTATTTTTTGATTATTGTAAGCTGTCTGGGTCTTACTCAGGCAGGTTGGGCGCGAATACCGTTCTCGAAATTGGTTTTCAACGATGACTTTTCAGGTCAGGGATTGCCCAATGATTCATTGTGGGGATACGAGGAAGGTTATGTACGCAATGGGGAAATGCAATATTATGTTGTAAAACGTCAGGAGAATTGCTACCAGAAAGATGGCTATTTGCACATTGTCCTGTTGAATGATAGTGCTCTCGTTGATGGCAAGGTTCGACCTGTTACTTCTGCCAGCATTCATACGAAAGGGAAAAGAGCCTGGAAATACTGTAAGGTTGAAGTAAGAGCAAAACTTCCTGCTTGTCTGGGCACCTGGCCGGCTATTTGGATGATGCCGGCTACTGATAAATACGGGACCTGGCCTAAAAGCGGTGAAATAGACATCATGGAAAATGTGGGATACGACCCCGGGAAGGTGCACTATGCCATTCATTGCGACAAATACAACTACACAAAAGACAATCAAAAAAGATTAACAGTTGATTGTCCGACAGCTTATACCGATTTTCATGTATACAGCCTTGAATGGACAAAAAAACAAATTAACTGGTATCTGGATGGCAAATTACAATTCACAGTAAACAAGACAGAACCGGGATGGTCAGCATGGCCATTCGATCAGCCATTCTATCTAATTCTAAACTCAGCTTTCGGTGGAGGTTGGGGAGGACGAAACGGAGTTGACATTTCTAAATTGAAACAGGAGTACATAATCGATTATGTGAGGGTATATCAATAATTGACATGCAGCACGCCTTTAATTTTAATTGGTTGAATAGATGCTTAATCCTACAGATTTCTGGTTAATTGATAGCTGGTTTTTTACGTTGACGTAAGCTGAATCCTGTCAATGATAGCAGAGGGAGAGACTTTCAACAAATACTATTCAATCACATTAGTTGGCGACCATTCTGGTCTTGCCAAACAACAAAACAAAAGACAAATAAAAGGAAGATGAGCAACGATAAATTATTTAGCAGACGTAGTTTTTTAAAAACGTCAGGTATGCTGGCCTTGGCATCAACATTACCTATTTTAACAACCTCTGCCCGGAATGGGAAAAAAATCAATGATTTGCTTTCAACTGATCGGAATTCATTGGTTCTTAAGAAAACGAAAATTCTTCTTGATGATCAGTGGGATGTAATCGTGATCGGAGGTGGTCCTTCGGGCTGTGCAGCTGCGATTGCTGCTGCACGGGAAGGAGCAAAAACACTTTTGATTGAAGCCATGGGCTGTCTGGGCGGCATGGGTACCTCCGGACTTGTTCCTGCCTGGACTCCATTCTCGGATGGAGAAAAAATGGTTTATAAAGGAATTGCCGAAAAGGTATTTAACGAATCGAAAATAGGTGTACCCCATGAACCGAAGGATAAAATGGACTGGGTAGCCATTAATCCGGAATGGCTGAAGCTGGTTTACGATCGGATGGTTGCAAAATCCAATGCAAAGGTGTTATTCTTTTCCCGGCTTGCCGCTGTACAAATGAAGAACGAGGAAGAAGTGGAAGCTATCATTATTAGTAATAAATCAGGACTAACTGCCTATCGGGCAAAAGTGTATATTGATTGTACCGGAGACGGCGACCTGGCTGCGTGGGCAGGTGCCTCGTTTACAAAAGGAAATGCAGCGGGAATAGCTATGCCTGCTACCCACTGCTTTGAAATTGTTAATCTAAATGTAAATCCAACAAATGTAGAATCGTTTAATGCGCTTTATGGGGGAAACAAAAACAGCCCGATCTGGGATATGGCGGCTTCCGGGAAATATCCGGCCATTAAAGATGCTCATTTGTGTATCAATTATATCGGACCGAATGCGGTAGGGCTTAATGCCGGGCATTTGTTTGAGGTCGACAGCACAAATCCTCAAAGTTTATCGGATGCCATGTCCCGTGGCAGGGAGCTGGCAAATCAATTTATGGCCGGATTAAAGGAATTCAGGCCGGAGATTTTTGCAAATTCATTTTTGGTCAATACCGGCCAATTGATGGGAATTCGTGAATCGAGAATCATTGAGGGGGATTACACATTGACATTAAAGGACTGGATGGCTCGTGCAGGTTTCCCGGATGAGATAGGGCGCAATAATTATTTTATTGATATCCATAATTCAAAAGAGGATATTGGCAAGGTTTTAAAAGAAAGGAGTTTTGAAAATCTGGGTCGTCCGGAGCCCTACAAAAGGGGCGAGTCGCATGGTATTCCATATCGATGCCTTACACCCAAAGGATTAAAAAATGTATTGGTTGCCGGCCGTTGTATTTCTACCGAACAGATTGTTCAGGGAAGTGTCCGCATTCAACCGGCCTGTTTGGTTACCGGTGAGGC
>JAUZOM010000124.1 GCA_030706465.1 Bacteroidota bacterium
ACTCGAAATGTTCGTCATCACTATATTTTTCGAATAAACCTTGAAGCGTTTGCGCCTGGCTTGCTGCAACTATAAATAGTACAGCAACTAATAACATTGTTTTCTTCATTTTATCAATTATTAATGTTGTGAGTCTTTTTCAGTTTCAATTATATTACCGTGAGTTTCCTTGATCTTTTTTAAAGGCTGTAGACTTTGTTTCACAGCCTCCATCGCTTGCATTGGTCTCAAACCCTCTTTGAGCATTTCATTCACAGAATTCATCTTTCTTTCCGCATACCGCTGTGCATATTCTGGATTATCAATCCGGGTTCCATGGATGACTGCATAATTTTCCGGTTGTTGTGGACGTTGAATCCAAAACGCCAACACTATTGCTGCAGCAATTCCTGAATACGAAAGTATTTTAATCCAACCGATGCCCTCTTTACGCTTACTTCTTATTACTTTTTTTAGCGGCTCGATGGCTATATCCTGTTTCTCCTGTTCAAAAGCGTCAAACAATGCCCGATACATTTCATGTGCTGGAGAAACATTTCCAGTTGAAAAGTAGTGTTTTAACTCTTGTTCTTCTGTCAATGACGTTTCAGCCCGAAAGTATTTTTCCAATAATTCATTCATCATTTCCATACTGTTTCCTCCACCCTTTTTTGTTCTTTTATAATTTGTTCCCGAATCTTTTGGCGCGCTCTGGATAAATTTACACTTACCGCATTCTCGGTAAGCAAAGTAACATAAGCAATCTCTGCAAGCTCCATTCCTTCCACATCACGCATCCGAATGATAGTACGTTGCAATTCAGGTAATTTATCTATCATGTTCCGTATTTGCGAGGCAAAATCTTTTTGTTCCGTCTGTTGGTATGGATTTCGTTCCGCATATTCAAATTCTGCAGGCAATTCATCTTCATCATGCTGTTGGCGGATGATATCCAGGCACAAATTCCGCATAGATCGCATCATAAACGCCTGCATATTTTCGACATCATCCAACTGGATTCTCTTCTCCCATAATTTCATAATCAATTCCTGAACAGCATCCTTTGCTGCATCCCCATTCCGTAAGATCGATTTTGCCAATCGAAATAACTGATCGGAATGATTTAAGATCTGATTATTAAATTGAATTGATTCCATACACTTATAATGACGCAAGAAAGTTGAACATCTTACATCAAATATTCAACTTTCTTCAAAAAAACAACCTGTAATTTTTAAAATTGATTGACAGATTTCAGTTAATCGCTTTATATCAGACGTTTAACTACACGTAATCTATGGGTGTATTCCCCGGTCTGTGCAGAAATAATTCCCTGGGAATCGATAGTTTCTATTTTCACCCAACCGGAGGCATGAATTATTTGGTGAGAATTGAGTAAAATGCCGACATGTATAATTCTTCCATCCTGATTTTCAAAGAAAGCCAGGTCACCTGCTTTTGCCTCGGAAAGAAAATCTATAACATAGCCAGAGTCTACCTGTTGGGAAGCATCACGTTGAACGAAAAATCCGCACATGGCAAATACCACTTGTACCAACCCGGAGCAGTCGATACCCATCAGGCTTTTCCCGCCCCAAAGATAAGGGGCATTAAGATATTGTCTGGCAAGAGATATTAACTTTTGACCGGATATTTCCCCCGGGAGTAGTAACTCTGAAAACTCCAGGGAATATATTTCTTTCCCGATTGTAAATTTACCGGAACTACCGGAAGGAATAATACTACCGCCCGGTAAGAACATTCTTTCATTCGAATTGGTTTTAATACAACTACAGAAAGGAACCTGAACAATATATTTCTTAGCTGATACAATTTGTTCATATTCCTGAGCCGGAAGAATCTGAACCATTTTACGGTCTACCCAACCTGTATAGTTATCGGTCAGGTTACGAATGAATAGCCAGCGTTCCTTCGTTTCCTTAATTTCTACACTCTCACCAAAAAGAAGTTGAGAATCTAATTCACTTCGTTCATCATTACTCCTGCGAAGCGGTACGAGTGGAAGGGTTATGATTCCGTTCATATTTCTAAAATTAAATTATAAAAAGGAATAAATGATACCTTTGAAGCCGGATATTCGTACAAAAATAAGGAAAGTTTAAAGATAATATCTCTATTAAGGATTTTTTTCGTAATTTTCGGCAGTTTTAATTTTAAACCAGTCCCTCATCTCTTAAAGAAGAAATATGAAACTAAAAATTACTCAACCACAACTTAAAAATATCAGTAAAGTAGGATTATTTGTTCTTTTAGGAGCGATCATCGTCATGCTTTATCCATCCGAAAACAAGTTTAAATATCAATTTGAGATAGGGAAACCGTGGACTTATGAATTAATTACGGCAACATTTGACTTTCCAATCTATAAGAGCGACCAGCAGATAGCAAAGGAAAAGGAAGAAATACTAAAAGATTATACTCCTTATTTTAAATTAGACACGACAGTCATTAACCGGCAAATCAACAGGCTGTTTTCTGATTTACAAAAGAAAGGTGAAAGTTCACCACTCATTCCGGCATATATTAAAAACAAATTCAGGGCTATTTATTCCACCGGAATCATATCGGTTGATGAATATAATAAATTGTTAACCGACAAAAGAGAAAACATATCCTGCATACTACCCAACCGTGTTACCCATATAATTCCAACCACGAACATATATACACCCCGGACAGCCTACGAAGAAGTCATAAATAATGCCCCTGTTTCATTAAAGCAATATGATATAAATAAATATCTTTCTGAAAACATGAAATACGATAGTGTAACTTCAGAAATCTCAAAAGCAGATGTATTGAAAAATCTTTCACTCACTTCAGGAATGATTCAATCCGGCGAACGGATTATCGATCGGGGTGAAATCGTAACTCCCGGTAGCTATTTGGTATTAAAGTCTTTCAAAATAGAATCGGAAAGACGTAAAACATCGCTACAACAATCATCCATCGTTGTTATCGGTGAAATCGTCATGATTCTGGGGCTGATTACTCTATTCTTTTTGTACATTTATCTCTTCCGGCCCCGTATCTATGATAGCCTGAGCAATGTTCTTTTTATATTACTGGTAATCCTCTTGCTGGTAAGCCTAACCGCTTTTGCCATCCGGTACACATCGTTAAGCTATTACATGGTCCCTTTTGCTATATTACCTATCATTATCCGTGTCTTCTTCGATGCCCGGACGGCATTGTTTGCCCATATCATTACCATGTTAATCATTTCCTTTATGGTCGATAATGCCTTTCAATTCCTACTCCTGCAAATTACAATCGGAATGGTTGCAGTATCCAGTTTGAAAGACATGTCGCAACGGTCACAATTAGCTCAATCGGCTTTGTATATATTTATTAGTTACGTTTTGATGTACCTGGCGTTTGAATGTATTTCGGAAGGAGATGTCCAACGTATTAACTGGCAGTACATTGTCTATTTTGCCATAAGCAGCATATTCCTGTTGTTTGCTTATGTGTTGATTTATTTATTCGAAAAAATCTTCAATCTCATATCAAGTGTTACCCTGGTAGAACTCACCAATATTAACAGCGATTTAATGATTCAATTCTCCGATCTGGCACCCGGTACTTTCCAGCATTCCATGCAGGTTTCAAACCTGGCCACCGAGGCTGCAAAAAAAATCAATGCCAACAGCCTGCTGGTACGTACAGGATCACTCTATCATGATATTGGAAAGATCAAACATCCCGAATACTTTATTGAAAATCAAATGGGAGGTAAGAACCCCTTGACAGAGATTGATTATGAGGAAGCCTCAAAAATTGTCATTAATCATGTGACTGATGGGATAGAGATTGCTAAGAAATATCATCTACCCGAACAGATCATCAATTTCATTACCACGCATCATGGTTTTGGTAAAACAAAATACTTCTATAACTCATTCATCAATGCCAATCCGGGAGTTAAACCAAATGAGGAAGTATTCACCTATCCGGGGCCGCTCCCTAACAACAAGGAAACAGCTATCCTGATGATGGCTGATGCCGTGGAAGCCCGCTCCAGAAGCCTGACGGAATATAGCGAGAAAAGTATCGACGAAATGGTGGAAAACATGATTGATGGACAAATTGCCGAAGGTGAATTTAAGGATGCGCCTATCACATTCCGAGATGTTGAATTGGTGAAATCGGTTTTTAAAGAAAAGATTAAAAATATTTACCATAACCGCATAAAATACCCGGAAGTAAAAGGATAAAGTCAAACTGTTGCACAGAAAAAAACAGAATAATCAAATATCACGATGAAAGCCTCTGATCGGATATCGGTCAGAGGCTTTTTTCATATCCTACTTTTCGCTTAAAAGCTCAGGATATTTTTTCACCATTGAAGTGCTTTGAAAAGACAACACCTTGGGGAAATATAAAATGCTTGATTAATTCAACCTTAGTTTATCGTTACCGTTATCTTTTTTGCAATTTTCAATGCAGTAGTAATCGTACTTAAATCCGGTGTCAGGCTCCCGTCAGCGCCTAAGTAATGACTGTGACCGATAGGTTTCATGATATAGAATGGTTTCGCATTATTTATATCAATATCAACAGCATAGACCAACGCTGGTTGCCCCGAGGTTCTATAATCTACATCCTTAAGGTATTTGTCTTCCGACCAGAATTCATTCCAGTCCCAACATTGGTTTAACTCCAGCATGATTCTGTATTTTCCGCTCAAGGGTGTTCCTGTCTTAGTGTGCAAGATAAAAGAAGATGAAGGAGTGGCTCCTGTATAGGCATCCACTACGCAATGATTTTTTGTAGGAGTATAGGATCCGAATTCATTGATTATATTCCGTTGGTGGGCCCAGTATGGTAAAGCTGCCGGGCGCAGAATCTCCCCTTCCAACCATTTCCCGTTTCCTCTAACTGCATGTTTAAATTCTCCCTGTCCGATACTTTCCGAGACATACAGCGTTTGAATGTATTTTCCGTTTTCATCAGCCAGCCAAATGGCAAAAAGCGGATGATTATGTGCTTTCCCTTTTTCAAACTGAATGGTAATCGGAGTTCCCTTATTATTTCCACCATAATTTACTTCCTGGAACACTTCTTTTTTCTTCTGTGCTGTAACTGTGAGAGCCAATGCAATCAGAAGCAGGGGTATTATGTTCTTCTTAATCATTTTCATAAAGGATAGGTCTTATAATTTAATAATAATACCAATCGTAGGTAAAATGGTACCTGCAAAGTTATCAATTGTACGCAATACATAGTTAGCAGGATTCACCGGATCTGTCTGGGGAAGATAGACCAGTTTTCCATCAGTATCCCGGGTCGGTGTATTGCTCAGGTTTGTATAAATGGGGGCACTTTGCGTCTTAAAATTATAGACATTCTGGATGTCTGTATAGACATTCAATACCCATTTTCTAAAATAAAATTCTTTATCAATCCGGATATCCAGCTGATGGGTAGCAGGCAGACGAAGCGAATTAAACCTGGAATAATCCAGCAAAGGTTGTTTACTGATATCCCAGACGGCCTTATCTGCAGAAACAGCATCTATCGGAGTATATGGAGCACCTCCTACAAAACGCCAGCGAATAGCCACATTCCAGCTTACTTTAAATTTATAGCTGGCTAATAAATTGAATAACTGTTTGGTATCCCAGGAAGATGGAAGATACGTCCCGACAGCATTCGTAAACTCACTTCGGAAATATGTATAAGTAGCGGTCAGGTTCATTTTCTTCATTTCGATAATCTTATACATCATTTCTACACCATATGCCCGGCCCTTACCGGTCGAAACGATTTGCTCGTCACCCACCTCCCCATAATTAGTTCCTTTGCTGGCTATACTTAGCCCATCTGCAACCGATAGAGGATAGTATTCATATTGTTTGTAAAAGCCCTCCAGCGTCATACGCATATTGTCCATTGGACGGTACTCTATTCCTGCTATAGCCTGGTTCGAAACGGTATAGCGTAAATGTTCATTCTGGTTGACCGGAACACCCGCTGCATCCCTGTACCCCAGGGTTGTGTAAGCGGGCTGTTGGGAATAACGTCCCGCATTCCCGTTTATGTCCAACTGGGGAGTTAATGCATAAGACACCGAGAACCGGGGTGAAAACTGATTCAGCGGATTTCTCATATTTTGATTATAATCGATCCCCGCAAAACTAACTCCGAAGGAAAGTTTCAACAAATCGTCCAGGTACTCCCTGGAAGCCTGGGCAAAGGCCTGATAACCGAACAACCCGATCCGGGTGTTATAAACCAACTGACTGACTGTGTTATTTAAATACAACTCCCGCAAGGTATAATTAGAATACGTGGCATATTTAACGCCGGCTCCTATGGTAAGTTTCACCGGCAAATCAGGATACGTTTGTTCGAACCGGATCTTATTTTCCGCTTCGTCCGATTTATAATCGGATGTCTTCACACTGTCGGTATTATTATCCTTGTACTTGAAATTCGTGTTACGAAGCATATTCCGGCTTGCCACCCAGGTATCATAGTGTGTTTCGGCAAAATGTTTGTATACAATCCCTACCGTATAATTCCACTGTTTATAGGTGGGAAGATAGGCTAACAAATAAGCCTGGCTTTCGGTTGGATTTTTGATGCCGGTGTTGAGAGCATCATCATCAATGGCACCGATACCTATAAACGTAATTTCATTTTTAGGATCAAACCGGGTCTTGAACTTCACCTGAAAATCGTTGTAGGTAGGTAAGAAAGGTAATCCAAGGGCAGCAAACAATAATTGCAGGTACGATTGTCTCGCCGAAATGATAAATGTTGAATTGTTGCCAACAGGGCCATCGAGTGTCAGGGCGGCATCGGAGGCGCCTACTGATAGTTTTGTATGCAAACGATCCTTGCTACCATCTTTCTGTTTAATGTCCATAACGGAACTTAAAGCATTTCCTTTATTAGCAGGAAAAGCCCCGGTATAAAAATCAATATCCCTGACAAAGTCAGGATTAATTACGCCTACCGTTCCACCCGAAGAACCTTGCGTTGCAAAATGATTGATCACGGGTATTTCAATTCCATCCAGGTAAAACACATTTTCCGAAGGCCCTCCGCCCCGTACGATCAGATCATTCCGGTTGGGATCGGTGGCTCCGACTCCCGGTAATGTTTGGATGACTTTCGATACATCCCTGTTAGCCCCGGCCGTTTTTTCTATTTCCTGAACCCCTACCGAAAGAACCGAAACCGGACTTTCAATCTTCTTCGCCGTATAATTCTGGCGAACGGTTACCTCCGCTAACTGAACGATGGATTCCTCCACCGGCACATCAATAAAGGTTGTCTGGTTTCCTTGCACCTGGAATTCGGCCGAAACGGTTGTCTGGAATCCAATGAGACTCACAACCAAACGTTTAAATCCCGGCTCAACAGCGGCAAACAAGTAATTCCCATCCTGATCGGACGTCGAACTTATGGTAGTTCCCTGAATTATAATCGTTGCAAATTCAATAGATTGATTGGTTTTTGCGTCGTATATCCTCCCTTTGATAGAGCCTTTTTGGGCGAAAAGTGGAAAGGACAGTAGTAAAATGAATAAAAGGATTGTATTTTTATATTTCATCGATAATTAATGTTATCCGGGTTAATTCCCAACAAAACACTAACAAGAGAAAGGTAAAAATAGTTTAACGTAAAAAAGAAAAAACCGTGCGGAAACAATTGTAGAGAAGCCTTGAAATATAAAACATCACAACCGACACGTTTTTGTTAGTCCTCCAGCACAGTCGTAGGTAGTCATCGTACCCTGCCCGGGCAGAGTCTTATAAGGCTTCCTTTAAGGGATTCAGGGGTTACTTGACAGCCACCTTTTTTATCGCATCGTAAACAGGAACTAAATACCCGGCATCACAGCGGCATAAAAGGCAGATGTTCCCTATCGGTTGTGCGCTCACCCACTCCAATGGAAAAGATTGGTTATCATAACGTACGTTGGAGATAAATGATTTTCCAACCTTGAAAAGTAAATCATAGTCCTGCGTGTCGAAAAACAGCTTTTCTTTATCAAATCCATCCGTTTCAAACTCACATTGATAAACAGCCTGTTCTGCACATTCGGTACGGAGATACAACGCACGCTGAACCAACACGGGAGAAAAGCTTTTTAGAGGCTGAAGTTTAGAACCTGGGATTTTGCCTTTAAAAACCATCTCTTCATCCTGCCTGATTTCTATTTCTGCAATATGTTCGGCCAGCAATTGCGTTTCATGAATCAAATCATTGAAATGAAAGAAATCCTGCCAATCATTGAAAATGGTTGCATCCTTGGGCATATAGTTTCCCAACACCAGTTCTGCGGCTACCCCGCTTAATTTTATATTGATTTTTGACATGATTCGTTTTTTGTTGCAAATATAGAAAAATTACCAAACACTGTAAATGCCCAGTTCATCAAAAAAAACACTTTTCGGAATATTTTAGGGAAGGCCTGCAAACAAAATGATTGAATAGCTGTCTGGCCCTGAAGTAAGGTTACAACAAAATGCAGGAAGTTGTGATAGAACAATGCAAATAATTGTCTCTATAATACATATAGAATACATAGTTAATATATTATTGTCTATGCGTTTCCAATCTTTTTAGGAACTCTTTTATAAGTTCTTTCTCGGGAGGTTTCCGGGAGGTTCATAGGAGGTAGGTAGCCTGAATAGTTGCCGGTGTATAGCTTTATCGTGTTCCGGATGGTAGGGGCGAAATTCAGATCCCCATTCTGCTGTTTATAATTCTACGATGCAAATATCGGTTCTGACAGGATTGTAATTATCAAAACCACCCAATATCAAGCGATAATCTTGTTCTCGTAAAAGCAGGGTTTTGGCGATTTGACGGTTTCGGGACCAACTATATCCTAAATAGCAAATTAATTGCAAGTTCCGCTCTTTTTGATAATTCTTGGTCGTTTATTTTCAATAACTTATTTTACTGCGAAATTTTAATTATTGATTATCTTTGTTCTACTTTACCAAAATAAAGAACGAACCACAACAGACACACTGGTTCACAATAGAATTCATATTTTCAGCCATCTTCCTTAGTTTATAATCTTAAAATACATACCAATACCCTTCTATTGTGTCCTTTTTTATTTTGTTTTTGTGTCCTAGTGTGACTAGTGTGGTTTGAATTAGTTGTTTTGTTTTAATTTAGTAAAGTAGTATTAGGATTCTGTTTTTTAGTTAGGTGAATCATCGGATAATCATTAAAAATAAATTGCAGAAACGAGATGAAAGATTAGCTGCGAAATACCGGTAAACAATTTACAGCAGTATCTGTTTCAATAGGTAATCGTGCAACTATCCGAGTCGCCCAGCTACGATATTATATAATTTATTTTCTCTTATCTTTGTCTTTATCGGTTTTTTATCTGCTTTATCTATTTGGTTATTTAAAAATTCTATAGGATTTTGTGCTCTATTTAATTTATATATAATTATTTTTGCATTCAAGAAAATTAACCAATTAAAATAAAAAAAAATGTCAGTATTAGTAGGAAAAAAAGCACCTGTATTCAGCAGCAAGGCTGTTGTAAACGGAAATGAAATTGTAGAAAACTTTTCATTGGAACAATTTGTGGGTGACAAGTACGTTGTCTTCTTCTTTTATCCGGCGGACTTTACGTTTGTATGTCCAACGGAATTGATTGCATTCCAGGACAAGGCCGCAGAGTTTGAAAAAAGGAACACCGTTTTGATCGGAGCATCGACAGATTCCGAGTTTTCGCACTGGAAATGGCTTCAAACACCACAAAATCAGGGCGGAATTCAGGGAGTGAATTATCCGTTGGTTGCTGACCATGCGCTGGGCATCTCCAAGGCGTATGATGTGTTGGCAGGATGGGAAGAATACGATGAAGAGGGGAATGAATCATTTGTTGGCGAGCCTCAGGCATACCGGGGACTCTTCTTGATCGACAAACAAGGCATCGTCCGTCATCAGGTTGTAAATGATATGCCGCTGGGACGGAGTGTGGATGAAGTGCTCCGGATGATCGATTCCTTGCAATTTACGGAAGAATATGGGGAAGTTTGCCCGGCAAACTGGAAGAAAGGAGATAAAGCCCTGAAAGCGACCCAGGAAGGTATAGCCGCTTATTTGTCGGAAAAAGCCTAAATGCTGGATAGAAGATCTAACTTTAATCGCTGTAACATTATTTGTTATGGCGATTTTTTTATACTGGATTTTGAAGGAACATAAATTTGAAATGAAAGCAATAATATTCTGGCTAATTTCATAAAGTATTAAACAGATTAACTATTTTTGCAGACTAATAAACATTCCTTCAAGGAGGAATAAGCGTGAATGACCAAAATCGAAAACAATTTTTTCCCAAATTATTCAAAACAATGAGATCCGGAGCATTTAAAATCAGTTTATTTTTTCTTTTATTTATTAATTCTGTATCAGCTTTTGCTCAGGACGAACGGGCTCAATTGCCATTAGCATTGCGGAATGCCTATTTTGGTGTGAGTGTCGGCTCCATAAATTATGATTTTGGGGCAATGTCTTTTCAGCCTCAAGTTGCCGGTTATGTGTTTAACAGTGTTGTTGTAAAACATCCAGCCGTTCGGTTGGTATTATACGGGTATGAATTTAATAAGTATTTATCAGCTCAACTGACCTATATGCGTCCGGTTTATTGGGTGTCTTATTACTATGACCACGATGACCGGGGTGAAGTGAAAAGAGAAAGGAGTTCGGTGTGGATGAATGTTGGCGGACTTACATTACGGCCTCAGTTGCCAATTACGAACCGCATTTCTCTGAATGGGGAAGCCGGTTTAGGGATTGTAACCCGACATGGATTTGATGCCCAGGATGGAACGCCGATAGTTACCGGTATCAGTTATCCGACGGTTTTATTAGGGGGAGGGATTAACTATCACCTGAATGATAATTGGCGTTTGATGGTGAGTGGTACATACACTCCTGAAAAATCATCCGATCATCAACCAGCTACGACATTTTTATCGGCTGGTTTTAATTATAAATTAACGAAGACCTCAGACAAAAAAATTGAGAAGGCAGCCGAAACCGGCTATATTAATCCGAAACAATGGGTTCAAATAGGATACACCAGTAATTTCCTTGGCTATGGAATAAATAATGCCCTTGAAAAGGTAAATCTATTTTGGGGTGGCGACGCAGAAGTATTTCAGGGATTATCGGTTAACTACCATCGAAATATATTCCATACCGCTAAATTCTTTGCATTGGATTGGGGTGTAAGTGCATCTGCCTGGGAAAGTACAGGGAAAAGTAAATTTTCTGTTTCGCCAACTAAAGAAACCTTTTTTACTCTTTCTGTTTTCCCTGAATTTCGGTTTAATTTTTTGCATACGAAACCTGTGGATGCTTATTTTTATTATTCTGTTGCCGGTCCGAGCTATATTTCGGAAGCCATTATTGATGGAGTTGAAACCGGTGAACGATTTACTTTCCAGGATACAATGGGGTCAGGCATATTCTTTGGAGAAAAACGAAATTTGAATGCAGAGTTAAAAATCGGCCACTATTCGAATGGAAATGTTTTTCCTTTGAATGGTGCAGTAAAAATTCCATTGTCACTTAATGTAGGATACGCTTTCTAATAAATATTTAATTCAGATTTTACTTTTAATGTGTTGATGATTTTTAAGTCTTGAATCTTAAATCGAATACAAACATGTTAGTAAAAACTTTTGGCGCAGCGGTACAAGGTATTAATGCTACGATTGTTACCATTGAAGTAAATGTAAGTCAGGGAATTCGGTTTTTTCATGTCGGATTACCGGATAATGCAGTCAAAGAAAGCCATGAGCGTATTGCATCCGCGTTAAATTATACCGGACACAAGTTTCCACACCAACAGATTGTTATTAATATGGCACCCGCTGATATCCGAAAAGAAGGATCGGCTTATGACCTGCCCATGGCCATAGGAATAATGGCAGCATCAAATGCCCTGAAAACAAAGGAACTGGAGCGGTATGTTATCATGGGTGAATTGTCATTGGATGGTGGATTGCAACCAATAAAAGGCGTATTGCCCATTGCCATAAAAGCGCGGGAAGAAGGGTATAAAGGATTTATATTGCCCAGGCAAAATGCGCGCGAAGCAGCTGTGGTAAATAACCTGTTGGTGTATGGAGTTGAAAATATCACGGAAGTAATTGATTTCTTCAATGGAAAATCTTCTCCTGAACCCACGATCGTCAATACGCGGGAAGAGTTTTTTAACAACCAGAATCACTCAGAAATAGACTTTGCGGATGTGAAAGGGCAGGAAAATGTCAAAAGAGCCCTGGAAGTGGCTGCAGCCGGTGGTCATAATATTATCATGGTAGGACCCCCGGGGGCAGGCAAATCCATGTTAGCCAAACGCATTCCAACCATTCTGCCTCCCTTGTCGCTTCAGGAAGCACTGGAGACCACTAAAATTCATTCTGTTGCCGGAAACATAGACAGCAATACCTCCCTTATTTCACAACGGCCTTTCAGGAGTCCTCATCACACTATTTCCGATGTCGCTTTGGTTGGTGGAGGAACGTTTCCGCAACCCGGGGAAATATCGTTGGCTCATAACGGAGTACTTTTTCTGGATGAGTTACCAGAATTTAAAAGAACGGTGCTGGAAGTAATGCGCCAACCGCTTGAAGACCGTAAAATCTGTATTTCCCGTGCCAAATTTACCATAGAATATCCGGCAAGTTTTATGTTAGTCGCTTCGATGAATCCCTGTCCATGCGGGTATTACAACCATCCGGACCGTAAATGCGTATGTGGTCCCGGAGTGGTTCAAAAGTATTTAAGCCGCATTTCGGGACCGTTGC
>JAUZOM010000125.1 GCA_030706465.1 Bacteroidota bacterium
CATTTGTTGGGTTTATGCCAAGGAATATTGACAATATGATACAAGCCAGTAATATTTTGAATCTCCCGGGCATTATTAAAAAACATAGGTTAATATGAATCGAAATTATTGGCTACAATATCACGGGCCTGCAAGTGATACTTCCCTGTTTGAAGTTGATATATAACATTCTACATGATAAACTGTTCTGATTTTAAGCATATGTTTAGATTTGGGGCCGCCGACGTTTTGATCGATTATTTTTTTCGTCGGGAAAATGATTTAAAATACTACACCCATCCTGGAATAAATCGGCTGAAAATGGATAGCCAAAAATAGAAGATTACCCGCTATGGTGGCTGAATTGATTTTTGCCGGTAACCGGTTCTATCATCAGGTTATTGAACCAATTTTCATTAAATTAATGTGAATCGAAATAAGGGTTCATATAAGTAATTGAGAATAAGTACAGCATGGAAATTAGTATATATTATTCAAGACATACCTAACAGGTTTTTAAAACCTGTTAAGTATCCTATTTCGCTAAAAATATCTTTCAAATTGTACAAACTAATTATCGTTCAATACTTAAATATTGCCATCCGTTATTTTTTCTTCTTACCTAGAAGGGGATTTCTGCTCTGCTACATTCCGGGCTCCGGAGCAAGTAAACAGGAAAATGAAACAAAGTCGAAATGGGGCTCCGTTAGTTGTGTAAACGGTATTAAAACAAGAAAAGACTGCTTCGGATAGAAACAGTCTTTTCTTATCATTCAATTTCAGAAATTAATCTTTGAATTTTGCACTTAAGAACTCACGGTTCAATCGGGCGATATGCGAGATCGAAATGTTTTTAGGGCATTCTGCTTCGCAGGCTCCGGTGTTAGTGCAGTTACCAAAACCAAGCTCGTCCATTTTAGCCACCATCAATTTAGCACGATGTGCTGCTTCCAGCCGACCTTGTGGCAGTAATGCCAACTGGCTTACTTTCGCAGCAACAAACAACATTGCCGAACCGTTTTTACAAGCAGCAGCACAAGCTCCGCAGCCGATACAGGACGCAGCGTCCATAGCTTCATCAGCATCCAGTTTCGGAATTGGAATAGCATTGGCATCAGGAGTACCCCCCGTATTTACCGACACAAACCCACCTGCCTGAATAATCTTATCGTATGCACCACGATCCACCATCAAGTCTTTGATGACAGGAAATGCAGCCGAACGCCATGGTTCTACGGTGATCGTTTCGCCATCTTTGAAGTTACGCATGTGCAACTGGCAAGTAGTTACTTCACCGTCTGGTCCGTGTGGATGACCGTTAATATACAAACTGCACATACCGCAAATGCCCTCGCGGCAGTCATGATCAAATACGACAGGTTCTTTACGCTCTTTTATTAATTGCTCATTCAGTATATCCATCATTTCCAGGAACGAACTATCGGTGGATACATTGTCCAATTTATAGGTCTCGAAACATCCTTTTATTTTCGGACCGGCTTGACGCCAGATTTTTAGCGTTACATTTATACTTTTTTCCATGTTTTTATGAGTAAACGAGAAACTGATTATGATTTATAATTACGTTGTTGACGGTGGATAAATTCGTAATCCAACGCTTCCTTCAACAATTCAGGTTCGTTTCCTTCACCTGTAAATTTCCAGCATGAAGCAAAAGAGAATTCTTCGTCGTTACGTAACGCCTCACCTTCAGGGGTTTGGTATTCTTCCCGGAAGTGACCTCCGCAAGATTCTTCGCGCATCAACGCATCACGGGCCATCAACTCGCCAATTTCGATAAAGTCTGCTAAGCGGATTGCCTTTTCCAGTTCCACATTCAAGTCGGAGCTGACACCCGGAACATAGACCCGGGTCCAGAATTCTTTGCGTACGGCTTTAATTCTTTCCAATGCTTTTTCCAACCCTTCTTTGTTACGGCCCATACCGACGAAATCCCACATAACCAAACCTAACTCACGGTGAATCGTATCAACTGATTTATCCCCCTGAATCTTCATGATTTTTTCTATTTTTGTGTGAATTGCCTTTTCCGCTTCAGAGAATTCTGGCAAATCGGTACTTAAACGTGGCACCTGTATCTGATCAGCCAGGTAGTTTTGAATAGTGTATGGCAATACGAAATAGCCATCTGCCAAACCCTGCATCAATGCCGAGGCGCCCAAACGGTTGGCACCGTGATCGGAGAAATTGGCTTCGCCGATACAGAATAGGCCTTTGATGGAAGTTTGCAGTTCATAATCAACCCAGATACCACCCATCGTATAGTGAATAGCCGGATAAATCATCATCGGGGTTTTATAAGGATTTTCGTCAACAATTTTTTCATACATCTGGAACAGGTTCCCATAACGTGCACGGACTGTTTTTTCTCCTAAACGGTTGATAGCATCTGAGAAATCAAGATAAACAGCCAAACCGGTATTTCCAACTCCGTAACCGGCATCGCAACGTTCCTTAGCTGCACGCGAAGCTACGTCGCGCGGAACCAGGTTACCGAAAGCCGGGTAACGACGTTCCAGATAATAATCGCGTTCGTCTTCCTTCAAATCAGTTGCTTTTTTCTTTCCTGCACGGATAGCTTCTGCATCTTCTTTTTTCTTGGGTGTCCAGATACGACCATCATTACGAAGTGATTCCGACATCAACGTCAGCTTCGATTGAAACTCTCCGTGAACAGGAATACAGGTCGGGTGAATCTGAGCGTATGCGGGATTTGCAAAATAAGCTCCTTTTTTATACATCTGGATGGCTGCCGAACCATTGGAAGCCATGGCATTGGTCGAAAGGAAAAAAGTATTTCCATAACCACCTGTTCCCACAACTACGGCATGAGCGAAGAAACGTTCGATCTTACCGGTTACCAGGTCACGGGCAATGATACCCCGGGCACGGCCATCAATAATAACCACATCCAACATTTCATGGCGTGAATACAATTTCACGGCACCTTTGCCAATCTGGCGGCTCAACGCAGAGTAAGCGCCTAACAACAATTGTTGTCCGGTTTGTCCTTTGGCGTAGAAAGTACGGGATACCTGTGCCCCGCCAAATGAACGGTTATCCAGTAATCCTCCGTATTCGCGGGCAAAAGGAACCCCTTGTGCTACACACTGGTCAATGATACCATTCGAAACTTCAGCCAAACGATACACGTTAGCTTCACGAGCGCGGTAATCGCCCCCCTTGATCGTATCATAGAAAAGACGGTAAACCGAGTCTCCATCATTTTGATAATTTTTTGCTGCATTGATACCGCCTTGTGCTGCTATAGAGTGCGCACGGCGGGGTGAATCCTGAATACAGAAGTTCAATACATTGAAGCCCATCTCTGCCAGGGACGCAGCTGCTGAAGCTCCGGCCAATCCTGTTCCGACAACAATCACATCGAGGCGACGTTTATTCGAAGGGTTTACCAATTTTTGATGTGCTTTATAATTACTCCATTTTTCGGCTAAGGGTCCCTCTGGAATCCTTGCGTCTATTTTAGTTTCTTCTACCTTGGTAGAATCTTGTATAGTTGCCATTATTTAATTTCTAATTTTAGGTTTAACAATTTATCGATTATCAGCAGGAACCGCATCCAACTAAGTAATACACCGGTATTGACATAAACATCAAGACAACAATAGTTGAAATAATATTGGCGATCGTTTTTAACCGGGGTAGCCAGGTCGTATTGTTCAGGCCTATGGATTGTAACGCGCTCCATACACCATGTGTCAGGTGAAACCATAAGGCAGACAACCAAACAATATACAAGGCACAATAAATCCAGTTGCTAAACAACTCCTTTACGTAAGCAGCACCATTGCCGGCATCAAACATACCGGTCTGGATACCGGTTATTTCGACATACTGCATCTTATACCAGAAGTTGTACAAGTGCAAGGCCAGGAACCCAAAAATGATCAAGCCTAACACGAACATGTTTTGAGAGGACCATTCTACACTCTTTTGGTTTTTAGTGACAGCATAACTCTCGTGACCACGGGCACGCATGTTTTGATAAGTCAACAGCAAGGCATATAAAATGTGAATGACAAATCCACCTGCCAACACAGCTGTACCAACTAATGCATACCAATTCGCACCCAAGAATCCACAAATTGCATTATATCCTGTTGGTGAGATGATCACCACGATATTCATACAACTGTGAAACAGTAAAAATAGCACGAGAAAAACTCCCGAGATACTCATAATAAGCTTTCTCCCAATTGAGGAATCAATTAACCACATAGATTTTTGTTTTAGTTTGTAATATGTTTATTAAAGTTAGTATTTCGAAGTGCTTCCTTAGCAGTCACAAGTCATAAAACTCTAATATCGTTTATTTTAACTTTACGTAAGGACTTTTCTGAATTTCACGCAAAAGTAATGCTTTGATTCCGATATTGCAAGCTATTACGGAAATAATTCCTTAATAACTTTATCGCTTTGACTGAAAGACAAATAGAAAAGGACATACTAAAATTGATTTTATTTTCCGGCACTACTGTTATCCCGTAAAGGTTAAGTCATGACAAACAAAATGAACCACATGAGACACAATCGCTCACAACATGTAGGTTGACAACTAGCAATTAGGCAATTAAAAAAAATCAACATTTTATTTCTGACACGTTGATAAAATCTCTAGAAAGGATTTGTGGAACCGCAGAACGTAAATCATTTAATCTGCTTCCAATTGAAAATTAGTTTATTTACTCCGTTGTGACTCGTTGCATTTATAGTGGTTAGCTTATTCCACGACTTCCCCGAAAAGGGTGGCGGAAGAAGCACTCATCACTTTTACTTTGATCGTTTCCCCAATCCTGCGGTTCAGCCTTGGAAAAATCACCACCTTGTTTTGTGATGTGCGTCCGAATAGTTGCTCTTTCGACCGTTTTGAAAAGCCTTCTACCAGGACTTCAAATATTTTGCCGATATCGCGTTGGTTGCTTTCATTGGATAATTCATTTTGAAGGTCAATAATCTCGGCCAAACGGCGGAGCTTTACTTCTTCCGGGATATTATCCGGTAAATTTTTAGCAGCAAAAGTACCCGGGCGTTCGGAGTATTTAAACATAAAAGCCATATCAAAGCCGACCTCACGCATCAACGAGAGGGTCTGTTGATGATCTTCTTCCGATTCTCCGTGAAACCCGGAGAATACGTCGGTGCCAATGGAAGCATCCGGCAAGATCCGGCGGATAGCAGCAATCCGGTCCAGGTACCATTCACGGGTATATTTCCGGTTCATTGCTTTCAGGATGGAATT
The DNA here is from genome assembly GCA_030706465.1 of Bacteroidota bacterium. Classification (GTDB taxonomy): domain Bacteria; phylum Bacteroidota; class Bacteroidia; order Bacteroidales; family Paludibacteraceae; genus Paludibacter. The sequence continues at coordinate 5,261 of JAUZOM010000125.1, forward strand.
GCTCCCCGATTGCACCGGCAAATGAATAAAACGGCACAGGTTCTTTTTTAATGCAATCATTTCGAGCGTCCGGTCGCTCATATCCTTGGGATGGGAGGTTGTAAACCGGAAACGGATTTCAGGGGCTGCATCCGCTACAATACCTAATAAATCGGGAAATTCGATTAACCGGCCATCTTTTTCAACCCGGTACGAATTCACATTCTGTCCCAGCAAGGTGACTTCCCTGAATTTCTTCGACTGTAAGTCTTTCAGTTCGTTCAAAATACTCTCGACATCCCGGCTACGCTCACGTCCCCGGGTATACGGGACAATACAATAAGAACAAAAGTTATTGCACCCACGCATAATGGATATGAAGCCCGAAATCTGGTTCCCAATGCGTGCCGGCAATACATCCCGGTAGGTTTCCGTGGTGGATAGCTCAACGTTGATGGCCTTATTCCCATGTTCCACACTTCCTATCAGGTTGGGAATGTCCAGGTAGGCATCCGGTCCGACAACGATATTTACGCCATGCTCGGCTATAAGCTCATCTTTCACTCGTTCGGCCATACAACCGATGACGCCTACAATGAGCCTTTTATTCTTACGCTTCAACGACTGGAAATACTTTAAGCGTTGAATCACTTTCTGCTCGGCATTATCGCGGATCGAACATGTATTTACAAAAATGGCATCTGCTTCGGTAATCTTGTCCGTCAAGGCAAAACCATCCATTTGCAGGATGGAAGCCACCACTTCACTATCGGCCACATTCATTTGGCAACCATAGGTTTCAATAAATAGTTTCTTGTCGTTCAAGGCGGATTTAAAGTCCGTTGAAACAACTGAAGGATCGTTTAAGTTCATTTTCTTGAAAATTATTTTAATAGCACAAAGGTACAATTTATAATGATATTACGAAAGAATATAAATTTTGCATTATTTAACATGCAATAAGTTCTGGTTCATTTTATTGATAATTAATAATTTATAGACATCGACACAATAAATTGGATCACCAATTCAAAAAAGGCTCATATTTTTAGCTGTAAATGCTTGTACGATTAAAATATTATTCCCACATTTGCAAAGTAAACAAACAGATAAATTTTTCATAGTTAAGGTTTAGGTTAAAATGTGCAATGGGTGGCTGGGAAGTTACCCATTGTTTTATTTTATGACTTTCCGAAAAAAAATGACTCAATCCGGCACAAGTTACAAAAGGATTGCGTATTTTTGTATAACGAATTATCAGGGTCGGCTAAAGAGTAATCAAAAATACTGACTAATACTTTTTAATTGACAATTAAATGCAAACAGATAGGGCTGAATTTATAAAAATGGGGATAGTTCTCCCGCAATAAAAATAAAACACAAAGAAGTAGAGTTCCGGCTTATCTGGTCGGAATTCTTTTTGTTATATACATTAAAAAACAGAATCATTAAATAGAATAGATATGGCAACAAATTATATGACCGCTGTCGGTTATAAAAACTTAGTAGAGGAGCTGAACGAATTGGAAAGAGTGCAACGTCCCGCCATTTCAAAACAAATTGGTGAAGCTCGCGATAAGGGTGATTTATCAGAAAATGCAGAATATGATGCTGCTAAAGAAGCCCAGGGTATGTTGGAAATGAGAATTTCTATTTTAAAGGAAAAAGTGGCTTCCGCCCGGATGATTGACGAAACCAAAATCAACACCGAGGAAGTCCAGATACTGACCCGTGTAAAAATCAAAAATATCAAGACAAATCAAATCATGTCCTACATGATTGTATCCGAAAGTGAAGCAAACTTTAAAGAAGGTAAACTATCGGTGACAACGCCCATAGCCAAAGGATTGCTCGGTAAGAAAGTAGGTGAAAAAGCCGCTGTTTCCGTTCCTTCCGGAACCTTGGAATTTGAAGTATTGGAAATCTCGTTGTAGCTTTCCGGAAAATAAGCTGATTGGTTTATTTGTTAATGATGTTGGGTGGCCGGGAATGGAGTAAAAGAATAAAAGCCGCTCTCACACAAACCAATCAGCCTATTAACTGATCAATCAACCAGTCAACTCAATCAATTAAATATCATGACAATTTTTAGCAGAATAATCGCCGGAGAAATACCGTGTTACAAAATTGCTGAAGACGATCGTTTCTTTGCTTTTTTGGACATAAACCCTTTATCAGTAGGACATACCCTGGTTGTTCCGAAACTGGAAGAAAATTATATTTTCAACCTCGAGGATGACCTGTTGAGTGGATTTATTCTCTTTTCAAAAAAGATTGCAGCTGCCCTCGAAAAGAGTGTCCCCTGCGTGCGGGTGGGCGTGGCCGTCATTGGTCTGGAAGTACCGCATGCGCATATCCACCTGATTCCTATCAATCATGAATCGGATATGAATTTCAAGAACCCCAAACTGAAGCTTACTCCGGAAGAAATGAATGATGTGGCAGCCAAGATCCGGAAAAACATGGCTTAATCTACTCCGGCAGTCCCTCTCCGGATTAGTTTCATACCGATTCCCTCTTCCGGCCTATTCTTCCTGCTTCAATCTTATAAGCTTGTACCTATAAAGTGTCAAACCAGTCTTTCCTTGGTTTGACGCTTTTATTTTAGGCCATCTGTGACAATAACAGGTCGTACCGGTTTATGGTCAACCGGCGGTTAATACCGTTTATAATCAACCAGGCCAACCCATGAGACAAAGTTGGAATTAGATTCCTCATACCGTTTGCTCAAATAACAGAGTCCGGTTTCGACTTTGTTCTCTTCTGTAACTAAATTTTAATTGACACAATATGAGTGTCTTATAAAATTACTTTTATTGGGACTTTTAGCATCCTTTTGAGAGACTACGAAAAGGAAGGAAAAAGAAATATAAAGGTTTTCTTTCTCAAAAGAGGGAGTTTTCTCAGTCTTATTTCAATCTTATTTTAGTTTAGGTATAGATAGGGTTCAGATAGGGTTCAGTTAGGGTTCAGTTAGGGTTCGGATAGGGTTCGGATAGGTAGACCTAACTGAACCCCCTCGAAACCCCCTCTATACTCCCATTGAACTGTCTCTATACAGAGCAAGAACCTCGGCTGAAGGAAGACTAAAAGAAGAAGATACTGCCCGGGGAGGAAGGACCAAAAATAAAACAATATCCTTCAACGAGTTGGAATCCCCGGTAAGGATTGACTTCAACGTCCCTCCAACTTCGTCCGATGGCCGGGTGCCGGACAACTGGTCAACAGAGATTGTCCGGGGGCATAAGATGGACATGCGGTTTTTCCACCAGCATAGAGCAAATGTCTTCTGTATTCCAGGGAAACAGTTTTGAAGACAACCTGCAATAGTCTGGTTCACAGTTTTCATCCGGAGAGCGGTTAAGAGTCTTCCCCGCCGGACGTGCCAGCAGGAATGCGTAGTTTTGCGGTTTAAGAAGAACAGATCCGGACAGGCAACATACCGGCAGGAAGAAGGAATCCAAGCGGTGTCCTTTTCCTTTCCCTGTATACGGGACGATCATTACACAGATAGAAGAACTATTTAATTAACAGATTAATCTTACATGTTCACTAAACAAGCCATCCAGGCAGGCCTGAACCTTGCTAAATAATGTCATCCGTGATAACAAAACAGGTTGTACTGCTTTGTTGTCACATTTCCTTCACATTGAATAGGCGTCATCCCCAAATATCAAAAGATTTAGTATTTTTGCAATTCATCTTATCAGAGAAACAGATCATGAAGAAATTGTTATTTATTGCCGTATGGAGTTTGCTTTTTTCATTCACTTCAACGGCCCAGCGTTCAGATTATCCTTTTCAGGGAGTAGCCTTTAATCAGGTAAAGCTAACCGACTCATTCTGGATGCCCCGCGTAGAGACCAACCGCACAGTTACCATCCCGGTTTCCTTCCGGAAATGCGAAGAAACGGGACGCATACAAAACTTTATCAATGCAGGGACACATTCCGGAAAATTTTTAACGACTTTCCCGTTCGACGATACGGACATTTATAAAATAATAGAAGGAGCCTCTTTTTCCCTGTCCGTTCATCCGGATGCTAAATCAGACCGGTATGTGGATAGTTTAATCACACTTGTTTCCAAGGCACAGGAGCCGGATGGTTACTTGTACACGGCCCGAACCATTGATCCGCTTCATCCTCATAGCTGGTCGGGAAAAGATCGCTGGGTGAATGAATCCGTCATGAGTCATGAATTGTACAATTCAGGGCATTTATTCGAGGCGGCCTCTGCGCATTACCTGGCTACCGGGAAAAAGGACTTCCTTCGCATCGCCTTGAAAAACGCCGATTTGTTAACACAGGTTTTCGGGCCCGGGAAACGAAATGATGCTCCCGGACATGAAATTGTGGAGATGGGATTAGTACGGCTTTACCGGATCACCCTGGATAAGAAATACCTCGATCTGGCAAAGTTCTTCATTGATTGCAGGGGTAAAAAAATCGATAAGGATCGTTCGTACTGGCAGGATCAGGCACCCGTTGCAGACCAGCGGGAAGCTGTCGGACATGCCGTACGTGCCGCCTATTTATATTCGGGGGTAGCCGATGTAGCCGCCTTGACAGGAAACAAAGAGTACCTGACGGCCATCGACAGCATCTGGGAAAATATGGTCTCCACGAAATTCTATCTCAACGGGGGAATCGGTGCCCGAAGCAATGGGGAACGTTTTGGCGATAATTATGAATTACCCAACAAAAGCGCCTATAACGAAACCTGTGCCGCCATAGCGAATGTTTACTGGAACTACCGTATGTTCGAACTGCACGGACAATCGAAATATATCGACGTGTTGGAACGCAGCCTGTATAACAACGTACTTTCGGGAGTAAGCCTGGATGGAAAGAACTTCTTTTATCCTAATCTGTTGGCCGCCGATGGCAGTTACGTACGCCAACCGTGGTTCGATTGTTCCTGTTGTCCGACAAACCTTTGCCGTTTTATTTCCTCGGTTACCGGTTACATCTATGCGCAGAAAGGCAATTCGTTGTATGTCAATTTATTTATTGGCAGTTCGGCAACAATAAAGCTGAATGAAAAACAATCGGTACGAATCAGCCAACAGAGCAATTATCCGTGGGATGGAGCCATTGTATTTAGTGTCCAGCCAGCCCGGAAAGGAAAATTCGCACTCCGCTTACGGATACCGGGGTGGGTAAACAACCAGCCCGTACCAAGTAATTTATACAGTTACCTGAATCCCGCAACCGGGACTTATATCCTCAAGGTCAATGGTGCTGATTACCGGACTGTGACACAAGATGGGTATGCCGTTATCGACCGGGAATGGAAAAAAGGAGACCGGGTGGAATATAACCTGCCTATGAACATACAACGGGTAACAGCGAATGAAAAAGTAGCTGCCGACCGTGGTTTGGTAGCCCTGGAACGCGGCCCGATACTCTTTTGCCTGGAAGATAAAGACAATGCTTTTAATGTGAATAACTTTATTCTTCCGGATAATGCCGACCTGAAGTTATCCTTCAACAAAAACATCTTCACCGGCACTTACACCATTCAAGGCGAAGGAATCGCAATAGATCCTGCAGCCGATAAGCTAAGCCTGTCGACCAGGAAGAAGATCTTTACCGCCATTCCGTATAATGTATGGGACAACCGGGGTGGTGCTACCATGCGGGTTTGGATGCCGAGGACAGTGAGCGGGTTTAAATTATCGGAGGAATAGACTCTATCGGGACACGCGATTTCCAAGTCTATAAATTCGCGATTTGGAAATCGCGTGTCCCGATGAATGCAAGTCCCGATTAAATTGACAGATTCCAGTTACAGGACACTATTGCGGATAAGTACTTAACAATCTATTGTTTCAATTATTTGTTCTCTATACATCTGGCGGGCAATAATAATAAATCGATTACCTGATTTTATCACAAATTAAAAAGTTCAGATTATGAATTATCAAAAAAACAGATCTCTTATCCTCTTATTTGTCATTTCGTTTTGGATAAGCTCCATATCGGCGCAAGTTCAGGATACCATTAAGATCCTGGCTATCGGGAACAGTTTTTCCGAAGATGCCACGGAATCGTATTTAAGCGATCTGGCTAAAGCAGACGGCGTAAAAGTTATTATCGGAAACATGTATATCGGGGGTTGCCGGTTGGAGACACACTGGAAAAATGCGGAAGGAAATATAGCCGCCTATTCGTACCGGAAAATGATGAACGGAGTTAAAACCGTATCGGAGCATCAAACTCTCGACCATGCCATAAAAGATGAAAATTGGGATTATATTACTTTTCAACAGGCCAGCGGGTCTTCCGGAATCTACGAAACCTATTTCCCCTATTTGACAAATTTATTCCAATATGTAAAGGACCGCGCAACCAACAAAAAGGTAAAATACGCTTTTCACCAGACGTGGGCCTATGCGATGAATTCCACCCACGGGGAGTTTATCAACTACAACAAAGATCAAGGGCAGATGTACCGTGCTATTGTTGCTTCGGTGAATAAAGCATCAAAAAAGGTAGGGATTGATATTATTATACCATCCGGAACTGCCATTCAAAACGGAAGAAGCAGCTCAATCGGCGATAACTTTAATCGCGATGGATATCACTTAAGCTTTGGAATCGGGCGTTATACGGCGGCTTGTGTGTGGTATGAAAAATTACTTGGCAGGCAAGTGATCGGGAACTCTTTTGCGCCAGACAACATATCAAAAGCAGAAGTATCTATAGCCCAACACGCGGCACACTTAGCCATATTAAACCCGGACAGTTTAACCCCTATGGCTGATCCTGTACCAAACGTCCCCGTCCAAAAGGACAAATCCTTCATTAATAAATAAACTGATTATTTGTATCTATACGGAGAAAGGATTGTAACTTCATTTAGATAAAGTCGTAAGCTGAATAAAAAGAGTACAGGCAGAGAGTTTAACAAAGAGATATTTACGAGTCAGTCAAAAAAGCTGCTCCACGAGGTAGTTACCCGAAAGAGAGAGCTGGCACTAAAAAATTTAATTTCAGGTTGTTTAATAGCAGCATAACAAATCTTCCACCAGCTATCCGGTAAAGCCAAAAAGATGAATTAGTTGGAAGATTTTCCAGGTATCCATCTTCCCTCCATTAAATATTTAATACAATTTTTATCCTTGAAAAAAGATATGAAAAATTCACAAAATAAGCTATACCATTGGTTTTTGAATTTCTATCTTCTTATGAATAATTAAAAAAAAATATCATATTTTTTATAGAAATATTGTATATTAACAAAATATATGTATTTTTGGTGCGTAAAATGTTGACAGATGTCATATTTTGGACTACATATGTGTATAAATTCACACAAAATAAACAAATGAGTGCGAATATCTGTTATAAAGACCTGTTAATATTATTACAGAGTGCCGTTTTACCAGGAACGCCTGGTAATATTTTGCAATTCAGCAAAAGGCAGTCTATGCTTTGGCAAAAACGTTACTGCTATTGAAAATAAGAGTTGCCAAATCGTTGTAAAACTATCTCGAAGTCTTGATATCAAAGGATTATTCTTGTTTTGGATTGTTTTGGATTTCTTTGAATAAC
>JAUZOM010000126.1 GCA_030706465.1 Bacteroidota bacterium
TCATCACCCACCCATCGCGTGAGATTAAACCTGTCTCCAACCGGATGGTATCTTTATTATTATACCTGTTCCCGACGGCTCCATCTAATGTTCGGGTAGTTCCCTTCAGGTTTCCGCTGTTGGGTTTGCTGATGTTCCAGGTCTGTTTTTTCCCGTTTGCTGCATAATCAATAATTAAATTGGCAGCATTAAAATCGCCTGAATTTAATTTGTATCGAAGGGTAAATTCGGTGGTTTTCAATTCTAACCATCCTCCTTTTTCTTTCCGGGTAAAAGCCGGAACCGGCAAGTTGCGGTTGATAAAGGTGAGGGTGGCATGATCCTCAAAAACGCCATCGGCAGCATACTCCAGACGGACAACCCCCGGGGTTAATATTGTAAAACGTGCATTGCCTGCAATAACGGTAGCCGCTTGATTGGCAACAGGATTATTTTGCCGGGCAAATACGGAAATGGATAAACAAATCGATAAAAGAAAAAGAAAAAAACATGATTTCATGACCTTTATATTTAAGAGTTATCTAATTTGCGTTTTTTAAGACGCATAATCTTCAAATGTACGAACATTATTATATTTTTACATTATTTCATTCATTTTTTTGACAAAATATTTATTTTTTTTATTTTAACCTGTTTATAAAGTTTCGGATTTAACTTCTTTTCATTTAATTCATTCCATTCCAATGGAACTTAAGTAGCAGAAACAATATATTGTCCTGTTTTATTTTTTCGGAAAAATACGACTAAAAACAGCTTTTCTAAATAAAAAAATAAGGGCTTTAATAGGAGGGAGTTAGGTTTTATACGGAGATTTAATATCTGAAAATAAAGGCTTTAAATTAAAAACCTTATTTTTTGTTTTTTACCCCTAAGTAGAAATATTAAGGAAAAGATCTATCCTTTATTCCTTATTTAAATTAAAATAATACGACATTAGTTAGTTTCCGTTACTTATCTGATTTGTATTTAAGGTAAGTAATGGTCAAAATAGAATGTCGTATTTTGTGCCAAAGTTATTCAACACAAATGACACACATTCTTTGAGATACTGTAAACATAATATGCATCAAGAGGTATCCGATTGTACTTGATTCTACGCCATAATATCTCGATTAAGTTCAACTCGGGGAGAATATGGAGGTAAGAAGAATATTAGAACATCTTTTTTCTTTCCATTCTTGCATTTTAGCCCCAAACTTTTTCGATTTATGAATAGGTGAATTGTCAAATATTACCACAGTTTTTTTATTTATTTGTTCAACAAAACTGTTTATAAAATCAATAATTTTATCTGTATTGAAGGTTGATTCAAGGACTTGTGAAAATAAATGATTCTTTCGATACATTAAAACAACAACATTTAGAAATATTCCTTTAGCTGGATTATAACATACACAATATCAAAATTTTAAAAAGCAACTTTTATTGAGGCTTTTTGCAGCCTATTGAGGAACTACGAAGGGGAAGGTAAAAGAAAAATAAGATTTTCTTTTTTCAAAAGAGGGAGTATTCTCTGTCATATTCCAGTCGTATTTTAGTCGTATTCCAGTTTAGGTATAGAGGGGGTTCAGTTAGGGTTCAGTTAGGGTTCGGATAGGTAGACCTAACTGAACCCCCTCGAAACCCTATCTATACTCCCGTTGAAATGTCTCTATACCTAACATGAGCTCCGGCTGAGGGAAGACTGAAGTAAGAGGATACTGCCCCAGGTTAGGTGAAAACTGATTCGACAAACTCAGGACAGACCCGGTTACCGGCAAAAATCAATTTTGGTACAATAACGGGCAATCATATTCTATTTTACTCTGCATTCGGTTGTTTTTGTTTCTTCGTTTGCGAACCGTCTATTTCCGGATAAGCCGTATATTCAGCTAACTTAAAGCAAAAGGTGGAGCAAAAACGGACTTATAATCGTGTAAATGAATGAAATTATCCCGGTTTCATCCTGTCAGATTATTTATTTATCTTTGCATGAAAGAATTAAACTTCTGAGACTATAAGCTACAGAGGGATTTTTATTGGAAACTTTATGCAAAACAACCCGGTCCAACTCACCGATTTTCTTCCAACAACCAAAAAAGAACTCGACCTGCGCGGTTGGGACGAAGTAGATGTCGTGTTGTTCAGCGGCGACGCGTATATCGATCATCCCTCGTTCGGATCCGCAGTCATAGGTCGTATCCTGGAAGCTCATGGTTTGCGGGTAGCCATCGTGCCACAGCCTAACTGGCGGGACGACTTGCGTGATTTCAGGAAAATGGGACGTCCACGGTTGTTCTTTGCCATCTCGGCCGGAAATATGGACTCCATGGTGAATCATTATACCGCCAATAAACGCCTGCGTTCCGACGATGCCTATACACCTGACGGTAAGGCCGGCATGCGGCCCGATTATGCCACCATTACCTATTCCAATATCATCCGAAAACTTTATCCGGAAGTACCCATTGTAATCGGTGGCATTGAAGCATCCTTGCGCCGTTTTACCCATTATGATTATTGGTCGGATAAATTAATGCCGTCCATTCTGGTGGATTCAAAAGCCGATCTGCTGATTTACGGAATGGGGGAGAAGCCCCTGGTGGAACTGGTTCAACAACTGCAAAGCGGTAAAACAATTAAGGAACTAACCGATATTCCACAGACTTCATATCTTTCGAAAGAAATTCCGCAGCATCCTGATTGGAAAGATATTACGCTTGTTCCGCACGAAGTATGCCTGACCGATAAAAAGAAATATGCTTCCAACTTCCGGCATATTGAAGAAGAATCGAATAAATACAATGCAGCCCGGTTACTGCAACACACCGGAAACCGTTGGGTAATAGTCAACCCGCCTTACGAACCGCTCAGTGAAGCGGAGTTGGACGCTTCATTCGATTTACCTTATACCCGCCTTCCGCACCCGAAATACAGGGGAAAAACAATTCCGGCTTACGAAATGATTAAGTTTTCGGTAAACCTGCACAGAGGTTGTTTCGGTGGGTGTGCGTTCTGTACGATTTCAGCCCATCAGGGTAAACACATTGTTTCACGTTCCAGGGAATCTATCCTCAAAGAAGTGAAAAAAATCACCTCCATGAGCGATTTTAAAGGCTATTTAAGCGACTTGGGCGGTCCATCGGCTAATATGTACGCCATGCATGGGATTAACATGGAAATCTGCCGCAAATGCAACAAACCTTCCTGTATTTTTCCGAAGGTCTGTACCAACCTGAATACCGACCACAGTGCATTGCTGGATATTTATCGTTCGGTGGATAAAGTCCCCGGTATAAAAAAATCGTTTATCGGGAGCGGGGTACGGTATGATATGTTGCTGAGTGATGCCAAAAGCCCCGAAGCTAATAAAAGTCATGCTGATTACACCCGGGAACTGATAACCAACCATGTCTCCGGACGGTTGAAAATAGCCCCTGAACATACTTCGGACAGGGTGTTGAACTTAATGCGGAAACCCTCGTTTACCTATTTCGGACAGTTTAAAGCGCAATTCGACCGCATAAACCGGGAAGCAGGATTGAATCAACAACTGATCCCTTACTTTATATCCAGTCATCCGGGCAGTTCAAACGAAGATATGGCCGAACTGGCGGCATTGACCAAGAACCTGGACTTCCGCCTGGAACAAGTGCAGGATTTTACACCGACCCCCATGACCCTGGCTACCGAAATCTACTATTCAGGCTATCATCCCTATACGCTGGAACCGATTTATACCGCCAAAAGTAAAGACGAAAAACTGGAACAACGCAAGTTCTTCTTCTGGTACAAAAAGGAGTACAAGAATCAGATTATCCGGGACCTGCAACGCCTGAAACGACCGGATCTGTTGAAAAAACTATTCGGAAAGTAATATGCCGTTTATTTACAATAATTTGCAATACTACCCACCCGCACAGGAAAGAAGCCTGTAAGGCCTGCATTCTACAACAATTAACAAGTTTATTAATTCAAAATGAGTTAATTATATCGTCTGTTTTACTACCTTTGCAGCCCGATTTAAAAGGAAAAAAGAAAACTACCTTGTTCGATTAATGTAAATTCAATTTGGAGGGACTTCCTTAAAAAACATAAGAATTTGATTTCAAATACTTTATATTTCGAGACATTAAAATTAGATCCGTTTTTAACGGACAACAATGATTCTTAGTATAGAAAAAATTTAGCTTATTTGTTTTATTTGGCATATTGCAGAGTCTTGGGGGAGAATTTGATAGAAGTTGATTAAAGCACTTCTTGATATTTATCAAGAAACAATTGGAATTAATGTATGAATATTAACCTAACTTTGAAAGTTTTAATTAGGTAAATGTTTGAATACAGTCTATCTGGAAGAGATATAAACGTACTTAATTAGAGATTCTGATTGGCTTTTTGAGCTTAAGTATTTATATCACATATCATTGCATATGCTCTCTTTCAAGAGCCTAAAAAATCATGAAGGAATTTAATCACTGCGTGAAAAAGTGAAACGATTACAATATAAGAACCATCCAAGGATCCAAATCTCCATTGAAGGTGCTTAGTTTTGAAAAAATATAAAAATTGGGCTCCAAATTCTTTATCTATCGAGACACTAAAATTAATTTCGCTTTTAGCGGATACCAATGATTATTAATATTTTTTTCTTTTACATTTCGAGCCTTTAATTTTGTTGATTAAATGGTGAATTATTCTTTTTAGAAACCTAACAAAAAAGCCACTTATACCCACTTGTATTAAAAGTTTGACTATGGCATTTTCCTTTCCTAACAACTCAAGAACTGTTTTCCATACCAGTTTTTCTCTTCCATTCCATTCTTTCAGGCTTTCGAAAAGCTTAATCATCAGTTTACTACTTTGGGTTGGAGTTGTAAGCGCCTATGCAGGCAATATTACGGCCGGGACAAACAAAACAACCTGGACCTCTACGAAAGTTGGCGGAACAAATTATGCCAGCACCGATGATATTACTTTTTCCAGTTGGAATTATACTTATACGCTGACAGAAAATATTACCTGCGCGAACCTTAATGTTAATAGCGGAGTTACGATTAATTTAGCCGGTTATACATTAACCGTAACCGGCAATCTTACGATCGGAGATAATACGGTAACAATGAATGTGGGTTCAGGCAAATTAGCCATAGCAGGAAATTTGTCAATGAGTAATTATTATTCCAGTGGGATATTTACGACTGCTGCCGGGGTAGTTGAACTTGGAGGAAATCTGACTGCCAAGAATAATGGGGCTACCATGGCCGGAGGAACATCCGGCTTTGCAGGAACACTCAGGCTTACCGGCGCCACAGCTCCTGCCATCTCCTTAACCAGTGCCCCAATTGCGATTGCCACACTCGATTTGTATTGTAAAATTCCCTTTACCCTACCGAGTACTTTTACCGTAACCAATGTTATAAACGCAGGTCCCTGCAACCCTTCCTTATCAACAACGGCTTTAACTGGTTTTGGAAATGTTTGTACAAGTTCAACAGCCGGTCCAAACTCATTTACAATTACCGGTATATCACTTTCCACTGCCAATGTAACCGTTGCAGCATTACCCGGTTTTACTTATTCTACCACAGCTGGGGGCACTTATACCAGTACATTATCACTTCCGCAAAGTGGAGGACTCTATTCGCAGACGATTTACGTTAAGTTTACTCCAACAGCCGTAGCATCTTATAACGGGAATATTGTTGTCGGCGGAGGTGGGGCTCCAAACAACAATGTAACAGTTACCGGTAGTGGCGCCAGTTCTGTGGCACCAACACTTACCTCTCCAACAGCTTCGAACATTTTTTTTACATCGGTAACTTTAGGCGGCAATATTACAATCGAAGGCTGTTCTGCACAGAGTATAACCGAAAGGGGAATCTATTACAGCACAACCAACGGTTTTGCAGATGGCACCGGTACAAAGGTATCAGAGAAGGGAACATTCGGTACCGGCATCTTCACAATAAATGTAACCGGACTTTCGCCTTCCACCACCTACTATTATAAGGCATTTGCTACAAACGGCAGTGGTACGGCTTATACTACGCAGGGGACTTTTAATAACATACCGGTAACCTATTATTCAGCTAAATCAGGGAACTGGACATCTCCTTCAACCTGGTCAACAGTTGGTTGTGGTAATGCTATAAATGACGGGACCTATCCGGCACCTGTTGATAATGTTATTATCTGTCAACAATATAACATTACCGTAAATACAACCGGCCTTTCATGTAATAATTTGGATATGAGTGCCTATCAATCGCAACTAACTCTAAATAATGATTTTACTATAAATGGAACTTTAACATTAGCCAATCAAAGCCATATATCGGCTGGCGCCAACAATCTGACAATAAGCGGCGATTTTTCATTTGATGGAGCAAATGACTATATTTCGTGGACGAATGGGACTGTAACTTTTGGAGGTAATTTATCCTATTCCTTTGGTTGGGGAACAGTAGGACTCAATTGTACAGGCACAGGATGGCTTGCTATGAGCGGTTCCTCTAAAACCTTTACCGTAAATAATAATTTAAGCCTACCCCGATTCAGACAGCCATATACAAGTTTTACAAAGGCTGGAGGAGGGACTCTAACGGTTTCAACTACATTCGATAGAAATTGTGGTCCTGCACCAACTTTGACGGCCGGAATTTTTACTGTAACGGGCTCAACAATTAATGCTTCCTGTACACCTAAGTATTTCCGTTCTGTAACATCCGGTAACTGGAGTAATACTTCTACCTGGCAACAATCTGCCGATTTAGGAACAACATGGGTTACAGCAACAACCACCCCAACAGTAACAGATGGTTTGGTTACCATTCAAAGCGGGAATCAGGTCACTCTTACAGCTGCTTCCGGAGCAAATAGCCTGGTTATTAACGGATCATTGGATGTAAACACCTATGCGCTATCCGGAGCAGGAAATTTATCTGTTGGTTCTGCTGGCAGGTTGTTAGTGGGGGGAATATCGAATTTTCCAACCGGGTTTACCACGACACTAAATACCGGTAGTACCGTAAATTATTACCAGACAGGAAATCAAACTGTTTCCGGGCAAACATACAGCAACCTCACCCTTTCGGGTTCCGGAACGAAAACTATTACAGGAATCACTATAAACGGTATTCTTTCAATGGAAGGAACTTCAACAGCTGCAGGCACAAATTTAACCTACGGCACCACTGCCACTTTACAATATAAAGGAAGTACTGCTCAAACAACAGGAGCTGAACTTCCTGCGAGTTTTAATGGTACAGGCGGCGTGATTATTAATAACACAAATGGTGTAACACTAGGTTCTGCCAGTACTATTGGGACGGCGAGTAAATTAATACTTACAACTGGCATTCTGACGACCGTCACAAATTCTCTATCCATAGCCAATACTTCATCAGCTGCAATTGCAGGTGGCTCTGTCACTAATTTTATCAACGGTCCTGTAAAATGGGCTTTACCTTCAGGGTTGCTCTCCGGGAATGCTTATGTTTTTCCGATAGGCAAGGGGTCATCATATCTTCCGTTCACCTTGGTCAATCCCACGACAGGTTCTGTTCCGGTTGTACAAGTCGAAGCATTCAACACCGGCTCCGGCGGAAGCTACGATGCTTCATTAAATTCAATCAGTACATCCGAATACTGGGCACTATCCATTGTATCCGGGACATTAACCAATAGCTCTGTTTCCTTAGGCCGGCAAAAAGTATACCCCTACAATTCAATCGGAGGCAGCACCGTCAAAAACGGAACTCCGGCTTATTCTTCATTGGGTGGAAAGGTCACAGATCCAAATAATATCTCAATGTCCAATTTGATAGGAAACAACCGTTTCTTTGTGTTATCAAATTGCACCAATTACTGGAATGGAACCTATGACACAAACTGGAACAATGCATCAAACTGGTCACTAGGAGTACCATATAGTGGTTACGATATAACTTTTGCATCTTCTCCTGCACATAATCTGATTTTAGATCAGGATCGGACCATAGGAAATTTATCGAACCTATCCCAACAACAATTGATTATACCACCTGCGAAATGCTTGACTGTAAATGGGATAATAACAACCAGCAATGATGATCAGATCTATATTCAATCTTCTCCGACTTCACCCAATGGATCCTTGATTTTTCCAAATGCGACGAATGTACATGCCACCGTTGAAATGTATTCAAAAGCGTTCTGCCAGTACCCGATTACAAAGACCGGCTATAAATGGCAGTATTTTGGCATTCCGGTTTCCTCCATGACAGCAAGCCCTACATTGAATGGATCGTACGTTCGAAGCTGGGATGAGACGGCTCCGGATTCAACCCGTTGGATGCCATTAAAGAACACCTCTGTATTAAATCCATTTATGGGGTATGAAATGACTCAGTTATCAGCCAAAACCGTTCTATTTAAAGGGCAACTGGTCAACTCTGACTTTAACTCGGGGACGTTGTCCTTTACTCCCAATGCCGTATTCCCGGGACAGCATATTTTTGCAAATCCTTATACGGCAGCAATAGACATTTCAAAGCTATCTTTTGGATCGACCGATTCTCAAGTCATCGAAAATACTGTCTATTTATACAGCACAGGCTCTTTTTCTGATTGGACAAGCACGAGTGGAGTCCCCGTATCATATGGAAGTTCTCCAAGTTTTGGCCAATACACTTCAATACCGGTTAGTCTTGCCGGACACTTAGGTTTGCCGGGGCAAATACCATCAATGCAAGGGATACTGATCCGGGTAAATAGCAGTGTCCCTGCTGCTAATTTCAGCATTTCATACAATGCCGTTGCAATAAAAGATACCGTTCAACAAAGAGTAAGCACCATTAAAACCGGCTCTACATCCGAAGATAAAGTAGGTACCTCAATCTTGGTTACCGGATCCCGTTATTCTGACCAGATGTGGTTATTCTCAGAGTCCGGTTGTACGCATAACTTCGACAACGGGTGGGATGGTGCCAAGATAATAGGATCTTCCCTGACTCCTCAGATCTTTGCTATCGAGCAGGATGGAAATTATCAGGTGGATGCGGTGAATGATATAAATGATACGCAACTTGGGTTTCAGGCTGGCGAAGATGTAGCGTACACCCTGACATTTACGCATCAGAATATTAAAAACAACTATGCCGGCATGTATCTGGTAGATTTAGTGGAAAACAAAACTGTGGACATAACTGAATCCGGATCTACCTATTCGTTTGTCACGGAATCTACTCCTGCTCCTGTTAAAAGGTTCATAATTGCTACCCGTAACTATGAAAAAAATGCCCCCGATGAAAATACACAATTAAAAGTATTCAGTTCAGGGAATAAAGTATTCGTGCAAAATCTAAGTAATCTAAATGGAGAGTTGGTGATTTACGATATGATGGGTCGTTATCTGAAAAAAGCAAATTTTGGTCCTTCAGGAGTCACTGCAATCTCCGCCGGTACTACTCCGGGAGCTTATGTTGTAAATGCTTCCACCGCCAATGAAAGGGTGAGTAAAAGGATCTTTATTGGAGAATAAAAGGTATTTGATAAACAACAGGCCGGTATAAAGGAAAAGTACTTTTTCCCTGTTATCATCCGGAAATTTGATTCAGCGCGTCTTTAACTTCTGTTACAGGCAGTTTGCACAGGTTGTTTTGGCACACATAGATAGTGGTTTCCCCCTCTCTCAATTTACCTTCAAGCATCGATAAATTACCTTCGGCTTTACCTCCGGCAAAAAATACCTGCGGTAAATACCATGCATCAAATTCCTTACGTATTGCTTCATAATTCTTTCCTACAATGGCCACAAAGTAAGGCTCTACGGCAAACCAGGCCATCAGGATATCCCAATTGGCATAATAAATCTCACCGTTGATGGCATGTGATTTTATATTATTCAGCATTCTCCGGGCTATTTTGATGTATTCCTCCTTGTAATAGTACCATCCTAGGATAAATAAGTTAATGGCCATTTCAGAATTGGAAGAAGGAATTACATTATCCGCTATCTCCATTTTCCGGGCAATCAGTGATTGGCTTTCATCGGAACTATAATAAAACATATCCTTGGTCGGTTCATAAAAATGGGAGAGTACATGTTCTGCTAATTGCATAGCTTCCTCCAGCCATTTTTCATTGAAAGTAGCCTGATAGAGGGAAATAAAGGCTTGAATGGTAAAGGCATAATCATCCAAAAAGGCAGGAATGGAGGCAATGCCCTGTTTATAGTTCCTGAAAAGGCCATTATCGGAAGTCTTGAGTTTTGCATTTATAAATTGGGCATTTTTCAGGGCACTATCCAGATATTCTTTCTTGTCAAATGCCCGGTATGCATCTGCATAGGCTTTTAACATTAGTGCATTCCAGGATGTAAGAATTTTATCATCAAGAGCCGGCCGGATCCTATAAGACCGTTGATTAAGTAACAGCTTTTTTGCTGCCTCAACCCTCTTTTCCAATTCACTTTCGGTCATTTTATACTTAGCTGCTATTCTTTTATCATCACCCGATTTAAATAATATATTCCGGGAATTTTCCCAATTTCCTTTTTCGGTTACATTAAAATAATCCATGATCAGCGGGGCATTATCTCCCAATAGTTTCTTTAATTCATCATGCGTCCATACATAGAACTTTCCTTCAACCCCTTCACTGTCGGCATCTAATGAAGAATAAAAGCTGCCTTCCGGTGAGGTTAATTCACGTTTGATGAAATCCAATGTTTCCGTCACAATGGTTTTATAAACCGGATCTTTTGTTTTCTGATAAGCTGCCGAATACACACTTACCAGTTGGGCATTATCATACAACATTTTCTCAAAATGCGGTACTTTCCAGTATTCATCGGTAGAATAACGTGAGAAACCGCCGCCTATCTGATCGTATATACCACCGTTTGCCATTTTATTCAGGGTGAGGGTGACTGCCTTCAATGCATTTTTATGTTTAGTCAGGTAATTAAAGTGAAGCAGGAATTGCAGGCTGGCCGGCATGGGAAATTTAGGGGCATACCCGTAACCACCCTGCGTAAAATCAATATTGTTTTTCCAACTTGAAAATATATCATCCAGGTCATTCAGTAAAAATACAGAATCTTCAGTACGTTTATAAACCATTTCATTGGACCGGATTCCATCAGTAAGAAAGTTAGCCTGTTCTTCCGCCTTATCCGGATTTTGTGTGACGAAATCATACACATGATGGAGCATATCCATCCATCTTTCCTTTGAAAAGTAAGTACCCCCATAAACCGGACGACCATCGGGCAAAGCAATGCAGTTCAAAGGCCATCCTCCTTTATCAGTCAGTATCTGGACTGCAATCAGATAAACCTGGTCAATATCCGGTCGTTCTTCACGGTCCACCTTGATAGAAACAAAATGTTCATTCATGAAACCGGCTACCTCTTCGTCTTCAAAACACTCGTGTTCCATCACATGACACCAATGGCAGGCTGCATACCCAATACTGATAATGAGGATTTTGTTCTCATTGCGGGCTTTGTCCAGTGCTTCAGTTCCCCACGGATACCAATTCACCGGATTATGGGCATGTTGCAGTAGATAAGGACTGCTCTCATGAATGAGCTGGTTCGTGTATTTAGATTCTGTTGCATTCATAGTTTTGTGTTTTATAAGGTCAAAGTATTTAGGATTTCAATTCATAATTAAGTGGAGTTTAGTTAAGAATTTGAACGCGGATAAAACGGATACAAATAACGCGGATTATCGCAGATTTCATACTTTTATCCTTATTTATAAGCGTTTTAAAATTCGCGTTAGTCCGGAATGTTCCATCCACTCGCCTTTTTCATTTGCTTAAGTAAACGAAATTGATTCATAATCGTGCATTATTTAAATTGTCCACAATAGTCCCAAATACAGGGTGGTGAAGTTGTTGTTTATTAAACTATGTCCGGCAGAAAAAATAAAATGAAACTTCTGGCTAAAGTTTAAAGAACCGCCTGTATTAAATGCCAATACAGGCTTATCTCCCGAAACATCAGCCGTATGATAATAAAGTTCGCCACCCATCATAATAAGAGGAGAAAAGTCATATTGAACCTCCCAACCGGTAAAACCCCAGTTCTTATTGTGGATTCCGGGATTGATCCAATAGCCTGCGCCTCCGTACGTTGTAAGTTTTCCCCAGGACTTTTGTGCCCAGAGAGGAATAAATAGTTCGGCCTGCCCATTTCCGAATTCATTGTTCCGGATAGTGGGTATTTCTACAATAGGGAAAGTCCCAAGTTGAGGAATATCTTCAGTCTCCTGCACAAAACGGTATTTTACCCCCAATTCGGTATAAGCATACCCCAGTTTAAAGCCATATTGACGGGAATAATCATAATTCATGGGTAAAATCAGATGCACCTGAACGTTTGGTACCAACCCGTAATTTACTTCAATATGCGGACTTGTGCCGGCAGAAACGTCGGAACGAAATGTATTTATAGTGGAAATATAATATTCCCAATGGTTCAGTTCAACAGGTTCCGGATCGTCCGTATTAAACGGTGGTCCGGCATTTGCTTGTTGACTGCAGGTGATTAGCAGGATATAGGATAATACAAAATATTTCATTTTAAATTCACCCATAATTCAGTTCTTAAAAGGTTTATTGATTTTTGGATTATTCGTTCGCTCTCCGGTACCATACAGGAATAAATAAATCAACAGCAAAGTCATGGCAAAATCCGTCCGGTATTCATGTGCAAAAGCCCAGAATCCTTTATCCAGCAACAGGGGCCATTTGGTGGTTACAAAAGCCACCATCATAATGATAAACGGAGGGATGGATGCCAAACGGATTAACAGCCCCA
>JAUZOM010000127.1 GCA_030706465.1 Bacteroidota bacterium
AGGATCATTCTTCCGTCAGGAGCCTCTGAATCAACCGGGGTAATCAGCATAACGATATCGCCCCGGTTGATTAGCCCTTTCAGCAACGATGGATTTTGATAGGTTGTTTCCGGAATGGTGCTTTTCAGCGTTTCAATAATTCCATCGATATTATATTTGGTTTTAGCACTAAACTCAACGATCGAAGCCGTTGTAAATTGTTGGATTCTCCTGATTGTTTCATTCAACAATGGTTCCATATCGGCTTTATTATTTACAATCAGGTAAGCTACTTTGTGTTTATCAAATTTCTGAATCAACATTTCCTCAAACTCACCGAACGTATTATTGGCAATCAATAAAATAGCACAGTCTATTTGCTTAATAACATCCAGTGTTTTGGCAATTCGTTTTTCACCAAGCTCTCCCTGATCGTCAATGCCGGCCGTATCAATAATTATAGAGGGCCCGATACCAAATATCTCCATTGATTTTTTTACCGGATCTGTAGTAGTGCCCGGTACATCCGAAACGATAGCCACATCAACTCCGGTGAGTGCGTTGATTAAGGAACTCTTGCCAAAATTCCGCCGTCCAAAAATGCCTATATGTGGCTTTAAATCTTTTCCTTTCATCTTAGTTACCGGATTAGAAATATAAATCCCTTTTACCGGACTTTATCTGTAAAATTTTCTCACGGATGGATGATTTTAATGCTTCGTCGTCCAGTTTCTCAATGTTTTTGTTTATGACCTCCCAACCCTTTCCTGCAGTGGTTTCAGGTGCATAATCGACCAGGTATTCCGATAAGGTAAGGATGGCATTCGGTGTACAATACCTTTTAATAAATCCGGGAACAGAAAATTCCATAAAGTGCTCGCCTGTCCTGCCGAGCCTGTAGCAAGCGGTGCAAAAAGACGGTATCAGATCCTGATCCAGTAATTCATTGACGATTTCATCCAACGGCCTGTCATCATTTATCTGGAATTGCCCTTTGTTTATATCATTCTCAGCATCTTGCTTGTCTGAATAACCGCCCAATTCAATGTTGGTGCCTCCATCAATCTGTGAAACTCCAAATTGGAAAATCTCATTCCGTAATTGGGCCGGTTCTCTTGCGGTAAGTATCATTCCGGTATACGGGACGGCAAGCCGTAATATGGCAACGAGTTTGGTGAAATCACTGTCACTGACAAAATAGCTGCGGTCAATGTCCAGCATGGAGGCATTTTTAACCCGTGGGAAAGATATGGTATGGGGTCCGACATTATAACATGCTTCCAGATGATTGGCATGGCGTACTAATCCCAACACCTCAAAACGCCAATCGTAGAGGCCGAATAGGGCACCAATGCCAACATCATCAATTCCTGCTTCCTGTGCCCGGTCCAATGCCGTAAGCCGGTAATTGTAATCGGCCTTTCGACCCGCTAAATGATACGTTTTATAGGCTTCGGGATGATACGTTTCCTGAAATACCTGATAGGTGCCTATTCCGGAGGCTTTAACGGTCTTAAAACCTTCAATGTCCAACGGAGCGGCATTGATATTGACTCTCCTTATTTCACCGTTTCCTTTTTTTACAGTGTAAGCAAGTTTTACGGCGTGGGCTATAAATTCGGGACTGTACAGTGAGTGTTCGCCAAAAACCAGGATTAATCTTTTTTGTCCATCATCTTCCAGGGTCTCTATTTCACTGACAATCTCTTTATCATTCAGGGTTTTCCTTATTTCACGGGTGTTTGATATCCTGAATCCGCAATACGTGCAGTTATTTGTACAATAATTGCCAATATAAAGAGGCGCAAACAAAACAATCCTGTTCCCGTATATGGTTCGTTTAAGTGTCCGGGCGCCTTCTTTTATTTCTTCAATCAGTCCGGCATCGGTGGTATTTACCAATACGGCAACTTCCTCAAGATTTAGCCTGCGTTTTGACAGAGATTTAGCAATTATCTCACGGACTCTTTCGGGGGTTGGAATGGTGTTGTTAATGTACCCCCATATTTCCTCCGCGTCGATAAACGGTTTCATGGGTTCATCGGGAATACTGTATTTTTCAGGATTGAACTTCATGATGCAAAAATCGATATTTGTCTTTACCTGCTTTCCTATGCTGAGTGCTTCCGGAGCCCGAAGGTTAATTATACTGATTCCGGAGATTAAATGGAATTTCTTTCCATCGGTTGAAGAAATGTCTGTCCCTGTTTCGACGGGAGATCTTTGATTGACTGCTTTACCGGCACTCAGAATAATTACTGTTCAACGGACAATCTTCACATTGAACGATCCTGTTTTCATACTTCCCATAATGCGTAACCACAAAGCTAAATACATTTCTGTACCCCGGGCTGTTGTGATATCACCGAGATCGACTATATTTTCCTCATCCCAACCAAAGGATTCTAAAATTTCTTTTACCCTTTCTTTGGCATTTTTATCGTTCCCGCTGACAAAAATGGTATGGTCCCCACGATTAACCAACGCTGGGTTGACCATGAGTCCACACCACACGGTGTTTAATGTTTTTACGACTTTAGCAGAGGGAAATGTTCTCTGGATCTGTTCCCCCAACGAATCCGTGTTGCAAACGGACAATGAAGGAGGAATGCCTTTCGAAACATCGATGGGGTTTGACAGGTCTACAATGATCTTGTCTTTCAGGTTCTCTTCTCCTGCCATCTTAAGAGCATCCAGGGAATAGAATCCTTTCGTGCAGTTAAAAATAATTTCTCCGTTGGCTGCGGCATAGGCAAATGTGCCTGCACTGGCTTTCCCGCTATGTTTTGCAACAAATGATAGGGTATTTTCGTTACTGCCGGTCCTGGAGCCCATTATCACCGAGTGCCCTAATTCCACTAATTTCGAACCGATGGTATTTCCAACATCGCCGGTTCCTAAAACTGCTATTTTACTCATAATGTTCTTTTATTAAAGATTTAATGTTGGTTGTATGCCTTCTTCAAAGCGCTGATGTCAATTTTTACCATTTGCAGCATGGCTTGCATTACCCTGCTTGACTTTTCAGGATTAGGGTCATTCAATAACTCTCCCAAAACCGTGGGAACAATTTGCCAGGTAACCCCAAATTTATCTTTCAACCATCCGCACTGAATTTCTTCTCCTCCTTCAGTTAGCTTTTCCCATAATCCGTCAATCTCCCGTTGTGTTTTACAATTCACAAAATAAGATAGGGCAGGTGAGAATGAAAAATCCTGGCTTATGGCGCTGTCCATAGCCATGAAATTTTGTCCCGAGAGGCTGAATTTGGCATGTATAACGGCGCCTGCTTGCCCTACGTCCTTTTCGTTATAGCGTACGATATGGATGATACCCGAATTTTTGAACACGGACGTATAGAAATTCATCGCTTGTTCTGCTTTTCCTTGTTGATCCCCACAAAACATGAAGAATGGAGTTATTTGCGGGGTATCACTCGACAGGATCAGTTGCCAGGAAACGCCGAACTGATCCTGAAGCCATCCGTATTGAAGGCTGAAAGGATATTTGCCCAATTCCATCATGACCGAACCACCTTCAGATAGTTTTTTCCAGAGCCTTTTGATCTCCTGAAGGTTCTTGCAACTTACATAAAAGGAGGAGGCCGGTGTAAATGTAAATTCCGGTCCTCCATTCAGTGCATAAAAATACTGCCCTTCAAGGGTGAATATAGTCGACATGACACTGCCTGCAGGTCCCGGTCCGGACTCTCCGTACCGGATGATGCTTTCAGCCTTTGAATTCTTAAATGCTGACAGGTAAAAATTCATTGCTTCTTCTGCCTTCCCATCGAACCACAAGAATGGAATTATCTTTTGATCGTTCGCCGTACTCTTTTTCTGGAGGTGTCCTGTTTCTGATTGGGTTGCTGTATGATTAATTGTAGTCCTGGTTGTCATTTTTTTATTGAATATGATTGTAGAAAATAATCCCGTAATAAATACAGTAATTTGCAGTGCATTCGTACGGAACCGTTATTTAATCTCTTTTGGGCTCGTAATAAAGTAATACATTCCCGGATTTAAATTGTTTGATTTTAAGTAATTTGAGATTCAAATCGTGATCTACGTTTGTAAATAACGGCTTGCCATGACCAATTACCAACGGATTGATCATGATCCTGTATTCATCGATTAAGCCCAATTCCCGTAAGGATGAAGCCAGTTCGGCACTTCCGAACACATACATATCTTTACCAGATTCATTTTTAAGTTTTGTAATCTCTTCCTGTATATTTTCGTTTATTACCCGGGTATTTTCCCAGTCTGCCTTCTTCATAGTTTTGGAGAATACGATTTTTGAAATCGTATTCATCTTGTGGGCTACCATCGGATCGTCGGTAGTTGCGGTAACTGATGGCCAATAGGAGGCCATTAAATCGTAGGTTGCCCGTCCGAATAATAAAACATCAGCGTTATTCAGTTGCTCAATGGCAAATTCATTAAATTCTTCGTCTACGTTATGCCATTCGATCGAGTGATCCTGTCTTTCAAAGTAACCATCAAGGGTTATCATATTAAATAAAATTACTTTTCTCATCTTTGTTTATCAAATAAAAATTAAATTATGCTTCTATGAAATAATATAAGAGGTAATTGTTTGCAAAGTGCCCGCAAATAAAATTGTTTGTTGAACCTGGCTCTGCGATTTGAAAATCGCAGACTGTCCGTAGGCAGTTCCATTTTTACGCATCCTGTTTCGGAATCAAATTAGGACATGGTGCGTTTATATTAAAGAAAGCGGAACCGGATTCAGGAATATCTGTCTAAAAACTCTTTTAACTGCTTACAGATAAAATAGTTCCATCCTTCTATGCAACTCTCGCGCGAAAAATCAGGATTATCCTGTGGAAAACTTTCGATCCCGACATCGGTGAGTCTCAATTTAGTTAGATTTTTCTCGGTGGAAATTTCAAACGTGACAAACGATTCACCCGGGTATCCTCCGAATTTCCACCTGCAGGTGATTTTTTTCTCCGGAATGACTTCGGTCACTTTCCATTTATGGAGGTAGTTTTTGTCGTTTGTATTCACCAGGAATTCCGTCTCAAAGCCTATCTCGGGTTGAAAGGTGTTCAGGGTTTCAAAATACCATTTCTTCATTTGGGTTACATCGGTCAATGCTTTCCAAAGTTGGCTTACAGAGGCTTTATAGGTTTGTTCAATGATTACCGGTTTGATGCCCAAAAGTTTATCGGTATGTAAAGGAACCGCATTAAAATAAGTATCAACCGATTTCGGATCGGCAAAAAAGTGCCGCCCCGATACGATTTTTCCATTTTCGAAGGTCCATAGTACACTTACATAATGGTCGATATTGATACCGTCAGCCCGGTTTGTTTTAATATGCTGACATTCTATCAGATAGTTGCCGTTTGAAGCTACAATCAGTTTCTCAATGCTCGGGTTTGATTCGGTCATGATAACCCCCATTTTATTGAAAAAAGCGATCACTTCATCAATGCCTTTTTTTGTCCCGGCAAGTTTATGCTGACCCAGGAATGTCCAGGTTACATTTTCATCCATGACTTTTTTTACACCAACCATATTTCCTTTGGATAAAGCGTCGAAGAATGCATCGATCAGTTCTTGGTTTGTCTTTTCCATTTTTTCGATTTGTTTAATGGGTAAAGTCTATCGTGTTGTAGGGGGATCGCTTTATTTTACCGGACTAATGAAAAAAACAATTCATCACTTATTGTCGATAAACTTTGAGCTGGCCCGCATTGGATAAATTTCATACGTGTTCAATCCGTTTGCAGGATCATTGGTTACTACTGTTTTAAGTTGTATTTCATCTTCTACACCGATTCTAGCAATTCCAAATCCTCCCCGGGGAGCGAAAGCCGGCCCGAGTACCAGTACAATTCCTTCATCAACATAAGGCTGCCCGGCCACGTGATGTTGCATAATTATTTTTTCTTCGTTCGACATATCGAGGGTGAACGATGCCCTCGGAGGATTTAATTTCAAAAAGAAATATTGTTTTGCCATTCTATCAGTTCTTAATAACTATTAAAACATAAAGAAACTAAAAGATGTTTGTCAGGAAGGTTCTCGTTAAGAAATATTTAAGATTTATTAGTGTTAGATAATTCATTAAGAGTAAATAAGGGCTTTTTCTTTCCATTCTTTTTATCCCGAACTTTTTTATTTTATATAGACAGGAGAGGGTTGGCCTGGTTTTCATTCGTACCGGTTTACTTCCCCTTCTGTTTAATATTCGCTCACTATTCATTCGCAGATATCTACTATATAACCGTGTTTATATAGATAAGGATTATATACGGGTTATGTAAGTTTTGTTTATGGATTAAATTCAAGCATATGGTGAATAGAAAGTGAATCGAATTGATAGAAAAAGTGCTGGTATAAAGAGAAATATGCTCTTCTGCCGGCAAGTCCGGCCGATGGATCGGGAGCCACCTAAAAATGGAAACTGCCAGGCCCGAGATGAATGCAATCCCAGCCTTTCGAAAGTAACGTATGTCAAATTCTGGCCTGTTGTTCAACTTATGATAAGATTCGGGATAGATTGAAAACTTTATAGACAGGTTAACTGTTTAGTAAATATCAAAATTGAGCCATGGATGCAACCTTCGATTTAGACCGGTTTATCAGAGCCCAGGAAAAACAATATCCGGAGGCATTGAATGAAATAAGTAACGGACGAAAAGAGACACACTGGATGTGGTTTGTGTTTCCTCAGCTGGAGGGGTTGGGATTTAGCCCCCTGTCAAAGAAATATGGAATAAAGAACCGGGATGAAGCCTTAGCCTATTTACATCACATAGTTTTGGGGCCCAGGCTGGTGGCCATTACGCAAGCTTTGCTCGAAGTAAAGGGCAAGTCGGCGTATGAGATAATGGGCAGTCCGGATGACCTGAAATTAAAATCGTGCATGACTTTGTTTGCGTTGGTAAGCAAGGAAGGCAATGCATTTCAACGGGTTTTAGATAAATACTTTGAGGGTGAGCACGACGAAAAAACCATCGTTCTTCTGAATAAATGAAATTGCAACGAATCAATGAGTTATTAAACTAAAGTTTCGCAGGAGTTTACTTAAACAGTTCTCCCGTTGTTTGGGTACTCTCTCTCCTATTAGGCTGTGCAGAACCTCTTGGGAAACTCCTGGGAGTGGCATGATATAATACATATATAAAACATATATAAAACATATATAATACATATATGATACATAGCCAAAACATATTTATATAGATATATATTAACTATGTATTGTCTATGTGTTTCCTATCTTTTTAGGAACTCTTTTATAAGTCCTTTCCCGGGAGGTTCCCAGGAGGTTCTCCGGAGGTAGATAGCCTGTATAGTTCCCGGTATATAGCTTTATCGTGCTTCAGATGGCAGGATAGAAATTCAGGCCTCCATCTCGTTCATAATCGTACGATGCAAATAGCGGTTTTGACAGGATGGTAATTATTAAAACAACCCAACAGCAAGTGATAATTTTGTTCCCATAAAAGCCGGGTTTTGGTAATTTTACGACTTCGTTACTAACGATCTCCTAACTAGTAAACTAATTGCAAATTCCGCTCTTTTTGGTAATTTCAGGTCCTTTATTTTCAACAAGTTATTTTACTGCGAAACTTTAATTATTAAATTTCCCTGAATGGAAACAATTGAAACCGAAAAATGGATCCGCCCGGCACGCTATCAGGAAAAGCTTCCCGATAACGTGGTGCGCTGTCATGTCTGTCCGCACAATTGTATTGTTCAGGAAGAAAAATCGGGAATATGCCAAACCCGGGTTAATCATCAGGGGGAGTTATATACCCTGGCTTATGGCAATCCCTGCTCTGTCCACATCGACCCGATAGAGAAGAAACCTTTATTCCATTTTTTCCCGGGGATGAGCATCTATTCAGTGGCCACGGCAGGCTGTAACTTCCGTTGTTTGAATTGCCAAAACTGGCAAATTTCCCAATCCGCCCCGCAGTTGCTTACTCATTACGACCTGATGCCCGCGCAGTTGGTGCAGCAAGCCTTGCTTCACAATACGAACAGCCTTGCTTTCACGTATACCGAACCCACCGTTTTTTACGAATACGTCTATGATACGGCCAAAATAGCGCATGAGAATGGACTGAAAACGGTTTTTATCTCGAATGGATTCATTAACGAAAAGCCGTTGCTCGACCTATGTCCTTACCTGGATGCCGCTAATATTGACCTGAAATGTTTTGATGATGCGGTTTATCGCCGGTTGGATGGTGGCCGCTTGCAGCCGGTGCTTGATACCCTGAAGACATTGAAAGGAAATGGGGTGTGGCTCGAAATCACCAACTTGCTTATTCCTACCTATACGGATAATGAGGAGATGATCCAATCGATGTGCGACTGGCTCGTCGGAAATGGATTTGAAGATACACCCCTCCATTTTAGCCGTTTCTTTCCAACCTACAAGCTGAGTGAATTGTCACCCACAAGTGAAACGGTATTAATCCGTGCTAAAGAGATAGCCATGAAATCCGGGTTGAAGTATATATACATCGGTAATATCCCCGGTCTGCATGATGAGAATACCCGTTGCCCTGCTTGCAAACGTATGTTGGTGGAACGCTCAGGCTTTGTTGTGAAGCGGAATTTAATTCGCCACGGTTTGTGCGGTTTTTGCCGGGAACCTGTTGCCGGAGTTTGGGAATAATGTGATGTACGTTGTTTTGCTTCATACTTCAATTCTTACAGTCTTTACTTTTCCCGGGTTGCTTATCATCGCATTATGAAAATACCGTTGCTGTGAAGATAAACAAGTTTGCCTTTTTCCACCCATCCCAATCCAGCCCGGCTTTATCGCGGGCGCAATGTCCGAGGAATTCTTCTTTATCCCAACCGGTTTCGGTAGCTACCTGTGGCAGAAATACCCCGGTGTGATAGCCTTCTTCGATAAAAATACCATGTTTGCCCAATTCAATTTCAGCAATGTCATCGATCTTTTTTAGCGGGGAGAGTACCGATATTTCGATATTGATTTCCGGAAGCTCTTCCAGTTCCACGGGCATAAACCGGCGGTCGTGTGAGGCGGCGGCTATAGTCATTTCCTGTACCATTTTGTATAACGGCAGGTTGCCCACCAAGCGGCCAATGCATCCCCGGAGCTTGCCGTTTTCATGCAAAGAGACAAATGCCCCACAGTTTGTCTGCAGGGTCGGGGATAAATTCCGGGCATCCGGATTGTACTTTTTATTGTGAAGGCAATATTCCTGTAAGGTTGTGCCGGCAATATCCAGCAGTTTTTCTTTATCTGCCTCAGTCAGTTGAAAACCATCATTTCCGGTTCCCTTTTCAGAAAGGACAATGCCCCAGTAACCCACCACACGGTCGTGTTCGCCATAATATTTTACGTCACCGGAGTTGCTGTATTCAATAGCCTGGTATTCCAGCGAATCGTTATGTGTGGTCATGTACAGTAGGGTCAACACCGAAGCCCAACCACACAGGCTGGTTGCCAGGTGGGGGATATGTTTCTTTGCATTTTCCGACAGCGTGGTTAAGAGTCTGGCAGGATCGTTTGAGAGGATGGCTTCCTTGGTTGCCGCATCGACTTTTTGAGCATCGGAATATTCCGGGTAATGCGAAAAGTCGGAACTGATAATAAAAAGGTTTTCCGGACTCAGGTATCGCTTCAGTACGGACGCAATCCGTTTGCTTACCGCCGGATCATTGGTACCTATGACTATCGGCACAATACAATAGCTGGTTTTAAGCGCATAGTGCAAAAAAGGAAGTTGCACTTCCAGGCTGTGTTCGTCTATATGAGCCTCCGGGTTAGCCGTAAAGATGTCAGGGAAACGTTCCACCAGCATTTTCCCGAAATCGGTATCCACAATTTCTTTTCCATAAGGCATTATAAAGTCACCATCGCAATATACGGCGGCCTTGTTAAAACTGATATGGTGCGACGAAGCGACCAGGAAGACCCGTTTATACTGTTTTCTAGCATCAATTTGATTAAAAGCGGCGGCAGCTATCTTTCCGGAATAGATATAGCCGGCATGAGGAGACAGAATGGCCCGGACGTTATCACACTTTTTGGATACAGCCGATGCGAAGAGGCTGGTAAGCTCCTGCTGTAACTTATCCGGATCTTCGGGATAGAATTTCCCGGCTACAGATGGATGCCTGTCGATAGGCTTTGACGTGTTTCCCTGCATAACAGTTTATACAACGATTTTATTATTCGATGAATTTAAGTAGCAAGATTCAACTCGTATAAAACATATTTAATAGCATTCTATTGAACTGCCCGAAAAAAGTTGACCCTATAAACAGGTGTTTCTTCTGGAAATATAAAACAACTTTATCCCAATGAAAGTTTTATCAAACTCTTGAATCTAAATGAAAATTAGCAGTCTGAAAAATAAAAAAACGCGCAAATCCGGGAAGTCCTTTATTTGCGCGTTTATTTTGAGTCCAACTCGGTTTATTGTTTCTTTTTCAGGATCATATATTGAAACGTTTGCAGGTTCGATTGGGCATACGTGTTCATTTTGTTCACGGTGTCTTTGTATTGCTTTGCATAGTTACGGGTGTCTTTGTTTTGATATTTGTAAAGACCTTTCGACCCATCTGTTTTGGCTATCAGTAGCCAGTTCTGGTTTATTACGCCGTATTTGTCGTCGGCATTAAAGAAAATGTAGGGACGGCTTTCGTTCAACAAGTCAATTCCCAATGTGTTATTGGCGTAGGGCTGCTTTAAAATGCCCATGATGGTTGGAAAAACATCAATTTGTCCCGCCATACAGTCCAGGGTTTTGTGTTCTTTAATAATATTGGGAGCATAAAATAACAACGGGGCATGATTGTAATCCAGTGCTATGTCGTAGGTGTTATCCAGAGGTGCCCCATGATCGGCAACAAATACGAATACCGTATTTTTAAACCACTTCTGTTTTGAAGACATCTGTATCAATTTGCGTAGTGAGTAATCGGCAAATTCGGTAATTTGTTTCTTCAATTCCTTAGTCCGCGGTTTAAAGTAGTCGGGCACATAGTACGGCCCATGGTCACTGGCAGTCATAAATGCAGCTACAAATGGTTTCTTTTTCTGGTTAAGTTTGTTTAAAACAGGCATTGAATACTCAAAAAGATATTCGTCGGGTACTCCAAGTGTAGTTTTTATTTCCGACGCAGGATAATTGGATTCAGAAATAACCGTTTCACAGTCGTTAGCCTTCAGAAAACCTTCCACATTATCAAATTGTCCGTCGTGCGTGGTAAAGTAGGCGGTTGAATATCCTTTTTCTTTCAAGGTGCTGAATAGCCCATGGTATTTTAAAATCGCACTTTCTTTCATAGGGTGTTGGCGAAACAAAGCTGGCATCGAAAACAGCGAACTGAAAATACCGTTAAAAGTATGAATACCGGCTGTGTAGGTATTTTTAAAGTAATAGCCCTGGGTGGAAAGGCTATCGAGGAAAGGGGTGAGATGATTTGGATTTCCGCCTCGTTCCATTTTAGCGGCACTCATGCTTTCCATTATTACCAACACCACATTGTATTTGTTAGGTTTACTGTGCCTCAGGTTCCTCATACGAAGCAATGGTAAGTTTTTGTCGGGATGTTGAATGTTCAGATACTGTTGAACGTTGGCTATAGCCAGGCTATCGTTCATCAGGTTCACTGTTTTGTTGCGGGCCTCCTTGCTATCCAGATAGCTTCTGATGAGTGTGAAGTTGGGATTTAATCCCAATTGATTCAGAAATGGATTATTCGAAAAGTAAGCCGTGCCTACACGTATTGGCGATTTCTTCTCGATACGGCCACGAATCCCAACAAATATAAGCCCCAGACAAAGCAGGTATAATCCTGTTTTTGGAATAATCGGCAGGGGATATGTTTCGCGTGAGTTCGAAATGATTCTGTTGAAAATTTTATAAAAAATGAATATAAAACATACAAATGGAATTGTTACCAACCAGTAACGGGGTTCTTCGATAATCATTTTGAATACAAAGGCAGGGTGGTCAAACCATTCGAAACCGGTAATGGTGAAGCGTGAGAAAAACTGTTTAAAATATGGAATGTCAATGGCACATATTAAAAATGTCAATGCAAAAGCTATATAAATATAATAAAAAAGTATCTTATAGACTATCGGAAATTTTCTATTATAAAAAGAAAGAATTGTCAAAATCAAAAATGGGATAAATAAAATATAACCTGAAATAACGAGGTCAAAACGTATTCCCATTATAAATGCCTGAAGAATATCATGGCCGGAAATACTGCCGTCTATTCTGTCTAATTCGGTAATAAAAAGGATAAAACGAAAAGAAGTGAAGATTGTTAAAACAATTATGTATAGTTGAAATAACTGACGGATAACTCTTGGAATGCGTTGTAAAAAATTCATTTTATTGCTTTAATATTTCAGGGCTTATTTGTGTTAATTGTTTGAATTGAATTGAATTCAAGCTGCAAAGGTAAGCCTTTAATTCAAATTAAGAAATATTCTCTTTGAAGAACAATCCACCGCGGATTTTTAAACCGAATACAAAGTCATCGAATTAATTTCAAGTGCAGTCAGTTTTCCATACCCGGGATATTCAGCATAGACACAGCCGGTATCAATATTGATTACCTTTCTGTTCATCTGTAGTCTTTCCCGGCATATCTCAACCGGAATCGGGGTATGACCGTGAACGATGATCTTATCTTTTAATGAGGGATGTTCGTAATGTTCGTTACGCGTCCAGACCATGCTATACTTGTCGTCGAACGGGTTTGTTGCC
>JAUZOM010000128.1 GCA_030706465.1 Bacteroidota bacterium
TGCCATTTTTTCACTCGGCAAGTCCCTCTCCTTGGGAGAGGGATCTAGGGAGAGGTCGAATTTTAAGAAACATATCAATAATACTTATGTATTACTTATGTGTATAAATTCGCACAAAATAAACAAATGAGTGCGAATATCTGTTATAAAGACCTGTTAATATTATTACAGAGTGCCGTTTTACCAGGAACGCCGGGTAATATTTTGCAATTCAGCAAAGGACAGTCTATGCTTTGGCAAAAACGTTACTGCTATTGAAAATAAGAGTTGCCAAATCGTTGTAAAACTATCTCGAAGTCTTGATACCAAAGGATTATTTTTGTTTTGGATTGTTTTGAATAACTATGTATTTTTTATTTCTTATAATTCAAAATCTATTATTATGAAAATCAAAAATTTACATCTTTCCTGTCTCAGAAACAACGAACACTTTCAATTTCAAACCGGTTTCAAGGAATTAATTGAACTTCTCACAGCAGCCATGCTGAAAATTGAAGAATCTTTCACTGATTTTCTGCTTGTTTACATCAAAGAGAATGAAATCCTGGAAGAAATCAATCAAAGTAATATTTCCGATGACTTATTTGATGCAGACAATAACCGCGACATTACTTTTAGGGGGATGCTGGAAGTAATAAAATCAGCTGCCACACATTTCCGCCCGGAAGTACGACAAGCATCCGCCCGCTTACAAGCTTTCTTTAACCTGTACGCCAATCTTTCTGTAAAATCCTTTGATGATCAAACTGCTGCTATCGACAAGTTCGTCGAAGACCTGGTCGGTAAATATGCTGTTGATGTTGCAACAGTAGGACTTGCGGAATGGGTTTCGGAACTTAAGATTAAAAATCTGACTTTCGACTCCCTGAAGAAAAGCCGCTACTCCGAAAAGGCTTCCCAGCTACAATTATTAATAAAACAAGTCCGCACCGAAGTGGATGCGGCCTATCAGGCCATAACAGACAGAGTCAACGCCCTGATAGAAGTAGAGGGTGAAGTCCGGTATATGCAATTTATGTTGGAAATGAATAGACGTATTGACGCCTTTGAGGAAATTTTAGCTCAACGAAAAGCGAAAGAGAAAAAACTTACGCCTCATCCGGCACCTCCGGAAGATTATAAATTTTCCCAAGGTTTACAAGCCTAAGAATTCGAATCTTTCCTGAGGGTAATGACCAGGGAAGAACTTTGCTACCAATAAGAGGAAGGAACTGCTTAGACTCTTCAGACAAAACCGCGCAAATTTCTATGCCCAATTAACGATCTGTTTTTACTCTTCGCCTTGAACCTCCGGTTTTCTTTATTCAATATTTTTCAATTTGCACTTTACTTCCCAGGAACGAAAACTCCTGTCAATTCTGACAGTTGGCAATATTTATTTTACAAGAGTTTTTTAACTTATTGTCGGTTTTTAAAAACAATATAAGTATTAACAATAAAACTATGATTAAATCATTATCTAAACTGTACGTGCACGCTATTTTGCATGTAAAAAACAATAATTGCACAATAAGGCCTGAAGATGAGTTGCGATTTTACGCTTTCATCAATGGCGTCTTGATTTTAAATGAATCGTCACTTATTGTCATTAACGGTACTGAAAATCACATCCATGTATTGTGTGTCGTCTCTAAAAACATTTCAACCGCTAATTTATTGGAAGATATCATGGAAGATACCCGGAGATGGACTAAATCGTTGGATATTCATTATCAGAATTTTGAATGGCAAAACGATTATTGCTGTTATTCGGTCAGTAAGTCAAGATTAAAAAATGTTCAGAAGTTTATTGAGGATCAAAAAGAAATTCATAAAACACAAACTTTCGAAGACGAATACAGGCAATTCTTGAATGAAAACGAGATAGATTATAAAGAAGAGTATTTGTGGTCCTGACTTCGATAGATTGCTCTCAATGAGCATCTGTTTTAAAGCGTACGACGAAAAAAATGAAACAGTAATGTAAGGCAAATGAAATAACCAGTTCATAAAACGGCTCTACTTTTACAACAATAATAACCCAATCGTTGATTATTGTTGTAAACTATTTTGAATTATGCCTTATGAACTCACGGCCGTTATAGCACAATATGGCTATGTAGCCATATTAATTTTGGTTTTTCTTCAAGAAATTGGTATCCCCAGCCCCATTCCAAACGAACTGGTATTGTTATTTTCAGGTTATCTCACCTTCACCGGAACTCTATACTTCCCCATGATTATTGTGTCTGCTATTGCCGGAGATTTATTAGCCGGTACAACACTATTCACCGTATTTTATTTCTTCGGACAAACGATACTCCGGCAAAAACCATCCTGGCTGACTATTCCACAAAAGAAAATTGATCGTATTTCCCTGAAAATTCAGGCAACAGGTCAATCCGGAATAATTATCGGCAGGTTGTCACCTTTTATTCGTGGTTATGTTTCCGTTTTATGCGGATTATTCCACGTTTCACCACGGAAATTTGGTATTACTCTCATTCTCACTACAACAGTCTGGGTGCTAACTTATGTTACAGCCGGATTTATTATTGCTCCTTATTTCGATCTACGAATCATTAAGAATTCAAATTCACATTTAATTCTCATTGCTATTGCAGCAACAATTATCTTACTTATTATCTTGGTTCGCCTTGTCAGAAGACGGATCTCGACTACAAACTGATTCATCTTTCACAACATAATATTTATTTTATTTATGAAAATACATGTGGCTTCCGAAACACAATATATGGTAAAAGGGAATGGCGTTCATACAGCCTTTAGAGACCATGTTGAATTATTAAAATCGAAAAATGATGTGGAGGTAGTAGTTAATAACGAAGGCCGCGGGGATGTATTTCACTGCCATACGTATGGGCCGTATTATTTTTTTAAAGGGATTGGATATAAAAACAGGCGCATACATACCGTACATGTAATTCCAGACTCCATAAAAGGTTCGCTGCCTTTCTGGCAAGCTTTTATGCCATTTGTAAAATGGTATCTCAAACAAGTTTATTCGTATGCCGAAGTATGCATCGCCATTTCGCCAATGGTGGAAGAAGCCATCAAAGAGACGGGAGCCAAAACGGAAATTGTGAGGATATTCAATCCCATCAATATTGAAAAATGGAAAAGAACTCCCGAAAACAGAAAAAAGGGAAGAGAATTATTGGGAATTGCAGAAAATGAATTTGTAATATTGGGTGTAGGGCAGTTGCAAGCACGTAAAGGTGTTGAAGACTTTATCGATGTGGCCGCAGCGATTCCGCAAGGACGATTTGTATGGGCCGGCGGCCGGCCTTTTAAGGCCATGACCGAAGGAATTTCGAGAATTGATACCCGTATCGGATCAGCCTCTGAAAATATCCAATTTACCGGCATGCTGGACTTAAACGTAATGCCGCTCATTTATGCTGCTGCCGATGCCATGCTCTTCACTTCCTACCAGGAAAATTGTCCGCTTGCTCCCATAGAAGCAGCAGCTTGCGGCATGCCGGTTGTTTTCAGGGATATAAAAGAATATCGGACTCTTTACGATTATGCCTATTTAAAAGCAGAGTCTACCGATGAATTTATTAAGATTACGAAGCAACTCATTACCGATAAAGATTTCTATAACTCCGGTTTGTTCTTATCAAAGCAACTCCTTGTTCAGTTCGACAAAGATAAAATAAGAGAAAAGTTAGTTAGTCTATATGCCCGGTTAAATGCACATATTCCTAAATTGTATCCTTCGTGGATGTAATGAAACACCGGTACAGTTACAAAAAATCCAATTACGAAATGTGAGCAACATTGTAATTGGATTTTTTGTAACGATCTATATCCCTGAATAGTCCCAGGGTATTTTTCAAATATCACCTTACGGCAGAAATCAGGTTCGAATTGTTAGGGTCGGCTATTGTAGCAAAATTGACGTTAAACTCCATAGCATAATGATCGGACAAATTAGACGCACGTCCTCCAACCTGTGAAAAAAAGGTTTGTACTTTTCGCTCAATGTTGTGTATCAGATTTCCATTTCGTACCAATACATAATCAATTATCCGTCGTTTCCCATTTGCAATTTTAGCCAGGTTGTTGTTTACCTCATCGTAAGTCACTTTCACAGCACCGCTCAGCTCTCCGTTTTGTGCATCCAGGGTCTGCAGCATCTGCTGATAGTTTGGTCTGTCGTCCATATCGATGTTAAAATCACCACAAATAAGTTGTGGAATGTGCGGGTTATAAAATTTATTCAACAGGTGATCCCTGATTTCATCGCACTGTTTTACCCGCACTTCGCTTGAATTATCAGCCTGAAGGTGTGTGGTAAGCAGTTGGAAAGTCGATCCTTCAAAATTGCCCTGAAAAAGAGCCGATCCTTTACGAGCCACCATATCAAATCCTTTACTGAGACTGAACTGTATCTGCCCAAGTTCTGTTAACGGAATCTTACTGACAACCCATAATCCGCTATTTGTACGAAATGGCAGATTATTCTTATTTACCGGTCCATACTGATAAGGATATGCTTTTGCTAAATACTGTGCCATAATATGGCGGCATTTGCTGCTAAAAGCTTCCTGAAAAACGATAATCTGATAATCGGAAGTTTGCAACGTGCTGGCAATAACTTTAGCCCGCTCTCCATTATTATTAAACAAACTAATGTATGGCAACATGTAGATATTCCAGCTCAATATTTTCAACTGTCTATTACCAAACGAATGATCCGGATTAATGAACGGTGTCGTTGCTAAAGCCTGAAGTGTAAATAGTGTCATAAATAAACCAATAAAAAATAAGTTTCTTTTCATTTTAATTACAATCTGTTTTATGATACAAAGGAACTGATCACAAATTACATCCGAGTTGAAATAAAATGACAAAGTGGTTAAGATTATATATTTACACTTTTGCTATCGAACTACCCCTATCTACACTTCCGGTCCATAAGGTTATGACATAATTGATAAAATCGGGTAACTAATGATGACGGTTGCTTGCAGTTGCATTCACAGCTCCTGATCGATGCTTTTGCACTCGTTGTTACAAGTATCAAAATAAATTTTATTAAATTTGCGGGGTATTCATTCCTGCATTTGGAAAATTATAATGTGCACTCCTTATCGAATCCATCAATAAATTTAAACAATGAAAAAAAATCTAACATTCCTTATTCTATTTACTTCTGTTTTGTCTGTATTTGCACAGCAAAAAGAATATGTTTTAAAAGAAAACATTCCCTATTATGAAGGCTCCTTAAATCAACAGGATGAATACCAAAAAGAAAAATGTGCCCTGGATATCTATTACCCGAAAAACGGTGGTAGCTTCTCAACGGTAGTTTGGTTTCATGGAGGTGGTTTAACCGAAGGGAACAAAGGGATACCGGAAGAGCTTAAGAACAAAGGAGTGTGTGTGGTATCAGTAGGTTACCGCCTGAGCCCAAAGGTGAAATGTCCGGCTTATATTGAAGATGCAGCTGCTGCAGTGGCTTGGGTATTCCGTCATATACAAGGCTACGGGGGCGACCCCAACCAGATTTTTGTATCCGGCCATTCAGCAGGCGGATACCTGACACTCATGATTGGTATGGATAAGAAATGGTTAAATGCCTATGGTATTGATGCCAATAAAATTGCAGCATTAATTCCTTTTAGCGGACAGACCATTACACATTTCACCATTCGGAAAGAGAGGGGCATTCCGGAAACTCAACCCGTAGTAGATGAATATGCTCCACTGTATCATGTCCGTCGGGATTTACCGCCCTTGCTGTTAATCACCGGTGACCGGGAAATGGAGTTGTTAGGCCGGTATGAAGAGAATGCTTATTTAATGCGGATGATGAAAATTGCAGGTCATAAACAAACGGTTTTGTATGAATTGGATGGGTACGATCATGGGGGAATGGCAACACCAGCTTTCCCTTTGCTATTAAAGTACATGGACAAAATAGCCCGGCAAGCCGGCATTTCAAAATAAATTAAATGATTACCCGCAAAGTATCCTGTAAATAGAAGTTATTAATTAAATTGGGACTCGCGATTTCCAAATCGCGAATTGATTCCCTTTTGTGCAATCAGAGAATCGCAGGATCCAATTGTAATGAGTTGTTCGTCAAATTAGGATATAATGCGAATAATCATTTAATTCATTACCAAATTCTCACCCTCAGGCTATCAGGACGCCACATTTTATCACCCTGCTTAATGCCGAAAGTGGAATAGAATTCAGGCATGTTGGACAAAGGACCGAGCACCCTCCATTTTGCCGGGGCGTGTTCATTACTCTTTATCTGGTTTGCCATGGCTTCCGGGCGCATGTTTAGCATCCAGGCCAATGCATATCCCAGAAAATAACGTTGGCTGGGGTTCAGCCCGGCAATAAGCTCGTTATTTTTATATTGTTTTGTTTTCTTGAATGCCTCGAATCCCATAATCACACCGCCCAAATCGGCTATGTTTTCCCCCTGGGTGAGTTCCCCATTGATATGCAGGTTGTCGACCGCCACATAACTGTTGAACTGCTTCACAATCATTTTGGTCTTCTGGTTAAACTTCTTACTATCTTCATTTGTCCACCAGTTGCTCAGGTTACCCAGTTCGTTGTATTTACAGCCCTGATCATCGAAGCCATGCGTTATTTCGTGTCCGAAAGTTGCACCAATGATGGAATACAGCAGGGCATCATCGGCCATCTTTCCTTCGTAACCGGGAACTATGATGTTACAGCCCGGGATTACAATCTCGTTGTTCGACGGATTATAGTAGGCATTGTAAGTCTGCGGTTGCATATCCCATTCCGTACGATCGACCGGTTTACCCAACTTATTTACCATGTAGTTGAATTCCCATTTATTGGCATTCATTACATTCTTCACATAAGAGGTCCGGTCAATCTGCATGGCACTGAGATCTTTCCATTTATCCGGATAACCCACCTTCATAATCACGGCATGGAGCTTTGTCAATGCTTTTTCTTTCGTGGTTGCACTCATCCAGTCGAGCGTTTTGATTCGTTCGGCAAAAACCGCTTTGATAGCATTGCCTATTTCCACTAACTTTTCTTTTGTTCCCTTCGGCAGATATTCTTTTACATATACCTGTCCGATCAGTTCTCCAAGCGATCCGTCGGTTTGTTCCACAACACGTTTCCACCTGGGTTTCGGTTCTTTTACTCCTCGCAGCGTGAGAGTATTAAAATTAAAGTCTTCCTGATAGGTCTTATCATCCAT
Source organism: Bacteroidota bacterium (assembly GCA_030706465.1). GTDB lineage: Bacteria > Bacteroidota > Bacteroidia > Bacteroidales > Paludibacteraceae > Paludibacter. The sequence goes on from JAUZOM010000128.1 coordinate 7,211, forward strand.
ATATTCGGCCAATCCGTCTAACAATTGGAATTTAAGGTAATTCTTCCAGTCATCGATCGTATATTTTTTCAAATACCCGTTCAGTGCGGTAAGAAACTCAGGTTGGCCTACCACCACACTATCCACTTTTGTCAGTCCACAGGTATTCATAAACGCTTTCCAGTCCAGGTTTGGCGCTAATTTAGCCAATGACTCAACACCCATCTTGTGGTAATTAGTTAACGGATCGCGGGTATCTTCGCGCTTGCGGGATGTCTTTGCCAGGTTTGTTTCCATTTCCATCAACTTAACAGATGCCAACTTCGCTTTGGAGTCTTCATATCCCATTATTTTAAACAGATTAGCGGCGTGTACAACAAATTTATGGCGAATGATGTCTGATTTGTTATCTGTATCGAAATAATAGGTCCGGTCGGGCAGGCTTAATCCTCCCTGGCAGATATATACCTGGTATTTGCCGCTGTTCTTATCGTCCTGTGCAATATGCATATCGAAAAGCGGCGAGGAAGAGACGATATGAATATACGATGCCTCTTTCACAATGCCGTTCAGGTCTTTTATCTTGTCAATGGTGGCAAAATCGTTTTTCAGTCCACTGATACCTTGTTTATTCAGCCGGGTACTGTCCATTCCGGAGAAATAGAAATCACCTATTTTTTGTTTGTTGCTTCCTTTTTCAACTTGTTGCATGGCAGCCGACGATTCACATATCTTATGTACCTGCGCATTGATCGTGTCCTGGATCAGTTGGAAGATCCCGTTACTCTGCTCACTGGCCGGTATTGGATGTTGTTTAAACCATAGACCATTGGCAAACTGGAAAAAATCATTCGCTGGGTTGGTTGTGGAATCGATATGTGCGGCAAGGGCATCCCCGTTCTCTGTGGAATATTTTGCTTGCCTGCATGATGTGGCTGCAGCCAATAGCATGAGGCTGCAAATTAAAACATTGAAAAGAGTTTTTTTCATACGAAATACGTTGATAAGTTACAGTCATTGTTTACCTTGCCGTTACACTAGAAGCTATAAAATTAATGCAACACAACGGGTAAATGTAAAAAGGGTGTAAATGTAATTATTTTTGTTTGTTTATGATACCTCTTATTTTAATTATTTTTTAATGATGATCCGGTGATCTTCCTAAATAGAAGCAAAATCCTAAAACCATAAACCTGAACGATCCGGATTCATACACCCGGAATTATTTCCGGTAAAACAAGGAAGGTATTTGACTCTTGTTTTCTTTTGCATGTTCATTAAATTCATTCTTGTCCTCCCTCCCCGGGTAGTATTCTTTTACTTCAGTCTTATTTCAGCCGGGGTTCATGCTCTGTATAGAGACAGTTCAACGGGAGTATAGAGAGGGTTTCGTGAGGGTTCAGTTAGGTCTACCTCACTGAACCCCCTCTGAACCTAGAGTAAACTTAATGCGGATTCAGGAGCAGAGAAAAGGGAGGATGGTCAGGTTGAATGTGTGCATCCGCTGTTGCAACGCCAATAACCACTGTCCGGTTATCGAACGGGTTGGACTGTTTTTATAATCACAGATAGCATAATATCAGCGCGTTGTGCCTTTCCCTATTTTTACAATGAGGAATGTTCGGCATAAATCTGTTTTACCTATAAAGAGAATCTGAATTCTAATGTTTTTACTAATTTGAATTAATTCTCACTAATTTCACAACCTGTTAACAGGTTGAATTGTTATTGCTGCCGAGTCTTTGTAATTTTAGATTGATTATTGATTTTAGTGTCTAAAATTCAAACGTTTGCAGTCTTTCTTTCCTTAGTATCTTCATTCAACTTTTTTATTGAGCATTATTTTTGTAAATTTGTACCCAATTAGTTAAGGCTCCTAAATGAAACTCCGATTTAAAATACATTATACGACACACTGGGGACAATCCTTGTACCTGATAGTGCATACAAGGGGTAATTCTATTGAAAAATACGGAATGCACTGTAACGAAAAATCGGAATGGCAGGTTGTGATACAAGCAGAATCTGCGGATAGGATTTCGTATCAATATGCTATTCAGGATCCGGAGAAATCGTTAGTTTATGAATACGGCGGTATCCGTACCGTTCAATTTCCTATTGTAAGCGAAACCATAGATATATTCGATAACTGGCGGGCTTCTTACGGTGATAGTCCTTTCGTCTCCACCGCTTTTACAGACTGTTTTTTCAAGAGAAAACCCTTGAAAATTGATTCGCCTGAATCATCAAAGAACCTGATCCTTCGTGTTAATTGCCCCCAGATGGAACCTGACAGGCATTTTGCAATCATAGGAAATCAAGATTTACTGGGTAATTGGGATGTAAAAAACAAAGTCAGGCTCAATGAATCAGGATTTCCCATCTGGAGCATCTCTCTGGATGCAAACAAGATCAAATTTCCCCTGGAATATAAATACCTAATCGTAGATACAAAGACAGATGAAGTACTTGCCTGGGGTGGAGGACCTAACCGGTTGGTCGAAAAAGTGGATAAACAGGCACTGACCGTTGCCACAGATGAACATTTTATCCGTACCATTCCTTCGTGGAAAGCAACGGGGGTGGCAATTCCGGTGTTCTCACTCCGCAGCGAGGAGGGTTTTGGAATCGGAGAATTCGTTGATTTAAAGAAAATGGTAGACTGGGCTAAAAAGACAGGTCAACGGATCATCCAGACATTGCCTATTAATGATACGATTTTATACCATACTAATTACGACTCATACCCTTATAATGCAGTTTCAGTGTATGCGCTGCATCCCATTTACCTGCATCTGGAAAGCCTTGGCAAGCTTAAAACTAAAAAATTAAAAGATTATTTCCTTTCCAAAAAGACGGAACTTAACGGGAAGACTTTTTCCGATTACCAGAATGTATTGAATGCCAAGTGGGAATTCTTCAAAATAATATATCCTCAGGAAAGTCCTGCCGTTTTTGCCTCGGAAGATTACAAATTATTTTTCGAAACCAATAAGGAATGGTTGGTACCTTATGCTGCATTTTCTTACCTGAGGGATCTAAATGGGACCCCAGAATTTAACAAATGGAAAGATTTTAATTCGTATAACAAACAAGAAATTGAAACTTTTTCTGCTCCTGATACATCTTACTATCATGAAATAGCCATTTATTATTTTCTTCAATATCATCTACATAAACAACTTATCGAAGTACATGACTATGCCCGTGAAAGTGGTATTGCCATCAAGGGTGATATTCCGATAGGCGTAAGTCCCCGCAGTGTTGATGCGTGGGTAGAGCCCGAGTTATTCAACACCAATGTACAGGCAGGTGCTCCCCCTGATGATTTCTCGGTAACAGGCCAAAACTGGGGCTTCCCAACTTATAATTGGGAATTAATGGAAAAGGATGGTTATCAGTGGTGGCGGAAACGTTTCCAGAAATTAGCTGAGTATTTTGATGCATACCGGATTGATCATATATTAGGATTTTTCCGCATTTGGGAGATTCCCGTGGATGCGGTCTGGGGACTGACCGGGAGTTTTCATCCGGCATTACCATTCACGAGAGGCGAGCTGGAGTCGAAAGGGCTTTGGTGGGATGAGAACAGGTTTTTAAAGCCCTATCTGAAAGAACATGTCGTGTATGCCACTTTTGGCAAGTATTCCGATGAAGTCATACGTGAATACTTTCTGACAGATGGATGGCAAAACTTTAAATTTAAACCTGAATATGATACTCAAAAGAAAATTGAAGTTCACTTTGCTTCATTGGGGTATAATTTTGGTACAAAGGAAGTATTAATCCGTGACGGCTTGTATGCTTTACACTGTGAAGTACTCTTTATCCGTGACTCACGGCAGCCGGATAAATATCATCCCCGTATATCAATGCATAGTTCGGCGACTTTCCGTGATTTACCGGATAATATACGAAGATTGCTTGATAAAATTTATGTTGATTATTTTTATCACCGCCATACCGAATTCTGGAAACAACAAGCCCTGAAAAAATTACCGGCCCTTATTTCTGCTACCCGGATGCTGGTTTGCGGTGAAGACTTAGGTATGGTTCCCGATTCGGTTCCGGACGTCATGAATTCATTGGAAATACTGAGCCTGGAAATTCAACGAATGCCAAAGAAGCCGAATAGTGAATTCGCTATGCCGTCGGATGCTCCATATCGATCTGTATGTACTACGTCGACGCATGATATGAATCCTGTCCGTGCCTGGTGGGAGGAAGATCCGGCGTTAACCCAACATTTCTATAATCGTGCCCTGGGCATGCAGGGGCCGGCGCCTGCCGTGTGCGAAACATGGATCGTTGAACGGATCATTGAACAACATCTGCTCTCAAATGCCATGTGGATTATTTTACCTTGGCAGGATTGGATGGGGCTGGATGATGTATTACGTAATGAACATCCATTAGCAGAAAGAATAAATGTTCCCAGCAACCCGCGAAATTTCTGGTGCTATCGCATGCATCTGACGTTGGAACAGCTATTAAAGGAAGATGATTTTAATAAGAAAATATCAGAAATGATTGAAAAATCCGGACGATAAATTAGTTAGCAGTTATCAGTTAAGGGCATTTACAATTCAACGATAATACAATTACACAAATCAACAATAAAAAATGAGCGATCAACGGTATAATTTAAGAGGTGTTTCGGCCTCAAAAGAAGATGTGCATAATGCCATTCGTAATATAGACAAAGGGTTATATCCAAGTGCCTTTTGCAAAATAATCCCTGACTTTTTAGGGAATGACCCCGAATATTGCAACATTATGCATGCCGATGGTGCCGGTACCAAATCGTCATTGGCCTATGTGTACTGGCGCGAAACCGGTGATATTTCCGTATGGAAAGGAATTGCCCAAGATGCGCTTATCATGAATATAGACGATTTGTTGTGTGTCGGTGCAACAGATAATATCTTATTGTCATCCACTATCGGCAGGAATAAAAACCGTATACCCGGAGAAGTGATTTCAGCGATTATTAACGGCACCAATGAACTGGTGGAAGAACTCAGCGGAATGGGGGTTAATATTTACCCTACGGGCGGGGAAACAGCTGACGTGGGGGATCTGGTGCGGACTATAATTGTCGACAGTACGGTAACATGCAGAATGAAACGTGCAGATGTCATTGATAATGCCAATATCAAAGCCGGTGATGTGATCGTAGGGCTTTCGTCATCAGGACAGGCTACCTACGAAAAAGAATATAACGGAGGTATGGGCAGCAACGGGTTGACTTCGGCACGTCATGATGTCTTTGCCAATTACCTAGCCGAGAAATATCCGGAGAGTTATAATGCTGATATGCCACAGGACCTGGCCTATTCGGGCTCTTTAAAGTTGACTGATCAAATTGAAAACTTAGGAATCAATGCCGGAAAACTTGTGCTTTCACCAACCAGAACCTATGCGCCGGTTGTCAAAAA
>JAUZOM010000129.1 GCA_030706465.1 Bacteroidota bacterium
CATCAGGTCTTTCTGCGTCACAACCTGTGCCTCTCCCTGCCCGAAATATAAATCCTGAGTATGTGCCAGCATTTTTACATTCCAGCGTGTCAGGCTCTCAGGAGCCGTAAAGGTAAACTTCACATTACCTTGTGCATCGGTACGTAACTGCGGATAGAAGAAGGCTGTTTCATTGAAGTTGGTACGGATCTTAACCGGGGTATTTCCCTTATTATCCATTGGCAATTCCTCTTGCTGTGCAGTTAAAACTTTACTAACCGATCCTGTCAGATCAGATTTCTTTTGTGTTCCATAACCTACAACGACCAACTCTGCTAACGGTTGTTTCGAATCGGCAACACTTATCCCTGACACTCGTCCCCTTATCATAAATGTTACTCGATTAGAAATGTTTAGTCCATACCAGTTCAATTGATTTAGACGAAAATCCTGAATAGTTTTATCCGGTAAACGAAATGAAGAATTATCAGAACCTCTTTTTATTGCATCCTCAGTCCATTCTGGAGAATTCTGAAAAGTTTCCTGATAGGCCGGATTAAAGTACCAGCTATGAAGACGCAAAGCATCCAACGAAGCATCGTACATAGTTGCCAACAATTCAGAAGGTTTTTTGCTACCGGCACTTTCAGGAACAGTCAGGGTCCATTCGGCTTTTTCACCCGGTTGCAGTTTGTTCCTAAAAACACTTAAAGCGGGCGTTAGTTTCTTCTCAGTTTTCTTCCTTGTTAATTGGATGCTCTTTGTAAAGAGATGTTCCTCTTTCATAAATGTAAACATCACGGTAATCCCAGGGCCGTAGCTTTCCTTAAAGAGAATATCAAAAGTTTTTATTTCGTTGGTAAATGGTACCCAACGGCTTTCCAATACCGTGTTTCCTTGCATGACTTCATACAATACTGATGAGTTCCCGGTAGAAGTTCCAAAATGAATTTGCACCTTCCCTCCCGGTTCGCATTCGGTTTTAGGTGCCACGAACCACATGTAACTTTTCACAGGCGGTCGCTTGTCATTTACATCATAAATGACAACTATTTTTTCGATCGTTACTTCTCTCCCCCGGGCATCCAGTGTGCTGAATTGTATTTTATAACGCCCTGGGTCCAGTCCGGTTACGTCTAAGTTCAATATCTTGCTCCTTGTATCAAATGTCCCGTTCATGACTTTTTCAGCTGTTTCTAATTCGGATACAGAAACGATGTCGTCTGCAATATCCTCATCGATATCTTCAGCATATTTATCCGTTTCACGGATCCGGTAAAGCGTGTACCTGACTGTTGCATTCACTTTTTCTCCATTTAAGGTTTCCGTTCTGACATCAACATTAAAAGCTTGTTTCTTGTCTGCTTTAGGAGCGACATCTGCCAATATAAACAAGGACTTATCCCCTACTGAAAGTGATTGTTCCCCCTGTTGGGTTTCTCCTTTCGGATCGGTCACCTCGGCATAAACAGTATACGTATAAAACTGACCGCGAAGGGGCATTTCTTCATTCCTGGTTTTTTCCGGAATAAATGAAACTTCAAACGTTCCATCTCCTTTGGAAGCGGTCGTTCCATTCTTTATCTCTGTATCCGGTTCGCTAAACCACCAACAAAATCGATGCGTTCGACGGACAACCCTGTATTTAATTTTTGTATCACCCAGAAAATTACCTGCATAGGCTCTGACATTCCCTGTCAGGGTTACTTTTTCTCCAAAACTGACTTCTGTTTTCGGCTTATCTATTTTCACTTCAAAGGTTGGCCGTTTGTATTCCTCCACCCAAATAAATTGGGAAAATTTACCTGACTTAAGTTGGAAACTGCCATTCAAACCACCTTCGGGTAATACAAATTCACCGGCAAACGATCCATATTCATTCGTTTTAAACTTCTTACTTGAAACCTTTTGTCCGTTCGCATCAACTAGAGTTACTTCATAATCACCTCCGGTTATTGTTTGTTGTTTTGTTTTATTGGAATAATAAGCTATTCCTTTAAAATAAACTGTCTGCCCGGGACGGTAAAGCGAGCGGTCTGTAAATAAATTGAGTCTTGCTTTAGCGTCTTCCGGAGCATTTTGGCTGTAATAATTGGAGTAAGAATTAGACGAGAAATAGCGGTCATTCCCTTTTTCAAAGAAAAGAACATAATTGAAATTATTCGGAATAATAGGAAATTCTCCCAAGCCAGCTTTATCTGTTTTGCATTGGGTGGTCTTTTCTATTTCAGAACCGACACCCGATCTCCATTTATTATTACAGATGCTTACATTGACTTCCGGTTGGGGCTTTCCGGTGTTTCTATCCAGCACATAGAAGTCCACTAAATCCGGTTTATTTGTTCGAATGATAAACGCCAGATCGGACACGGTGTAATTTCCAATAACCTTTTCCATATTATTTTCCGGATCTGCATCCTCTAACGTATATTCGTAAATCCCATAATCTCCGGTTTTAATATCGATAATTGTCCTTACAGTCCAGAAATTTGAATCGGGTTTAAGGACGATGTTTCGGGTTTCAATTAATGCCCGGTTGGGATAAAGTTCTTTATTATTCTGATTGTTTTGCCTGTATGAATAATAGTCTTCTGCGCTTGCCGTCACCCTGTAAACACTCAATTTCAAAGAAGCTATATTTGCCGAATTAATTTGGATTTCCAAATTGGTGGCGGGTTTCTCAACTTGTTTATTACTAATGTTTACATCTTTTTGAATAATCGTATGCTGCATATTTTCCAGCATTTCTATCCTGTTATAACCTGGAAAACGTTTCAATCCTTCGGCACAAATATCGTAAGCTGTTTTTTTATAACTTTTTCCGGCAGATAGATTAGCCTGCTCCATATAATAATTTGCGATTTCTCCATATACTTCTATTACAGCCTCATTATCAAAATACTGTTTCTTGAGGCGGTTCAATGCAGATAAATAGAGTGAATCTCCCTTCACCAAACCGGTATGTTGCTTCAGGTATCTCAGGTAATGCAAGTCGGCATAAAGCAACGCAAGCACACTCTTTTCGCTCAACCGGTAAGCAAGCAATTGCTGGTAAGTTTCAAGAATTGGATTTTCAATGGAATTTTTAAAAGCAGTATCCTGTTTTAGTTTTATAAGCTGAGGGATATCTTCAAATAATTCAACCTGTTTTAATGGATTTTTTACGGTGGTAGCCTGTGTGATCTGCTGCAGAATATCAATTTTTCGATACCCCAAAAAATCAAACAAGGTAGGTTGCAACGTCCTGCTATCGTCCCCTTTCTCGAGCAGGGCGGCAAATTTCAGGGCATCGGTATGCTGCAATACGGTAGGATTCTCCATGGAGGCTTCCAGATGTTTGCTGATCTTATCAAAGTAAATATTCTTAGTCCATTCCTTCGTGTCTTCCGGTACAAAACCTGTTACTTCCGTACGACGGTTGATGGTATAAGAATCCCGTTGATAAAACTGCGCATACAGTTCGGCCGTCATGGAATGCAACAAGGCCCGTTCGGCCGGATCAGTGCTTTTATCGGTAAACGCTTCAAAGTCACGAATCAGGGCCGGTGCTTCATCCGGGTTTTTCTCCAGCGTAAAGCGCATCTCATACACCATCGCCTTGATTACTTCCACGGAGTTTTTCTCTTTCCGGGCTTGGGTGAGAATGGCTTCCACTTCTTTTAAGGCCGATTCGGGTAATTGTTTTTCCGCAAGATCCTCCACGGTTTTCCAGCGTTTATCTATAGGATCCGTTGTCTTTTGGGCCAGCAACATGGTGGCAAAAACCATCAAAATAAGGACGATAAATAACTTGTTTCTTTTCATATCGTGGACGTGTTTCTGTTTTTTGTTAACAAGAAGCAAATATAATACCAATAAATGAATTAACACGTAGAAAGCTGCCTATAACTTCACTCCTTCACTTAACAAATTGATTATGCCAAACAGGTTCCCGGCTTCGAATTCAATTCAGAGCATTCGTTTACTCCCGCGAAATAGACTAGCCGATTCGCCATAGCTAACAATCTAATCGCCACCGGGCCTATGTTCGGCCGCATCTTAGTTTAGGTTTTCCCATAGTTAACCCATAGATGTCCCATAGATATCCCATAGATGTCCCATATCATTAATGATATGAGTTATCTAAGAGTTATCCGTGGTTATGGTATGAGTATACCTTAAATAAGCACCGGGGAGGATGCGAGAGGGATGAATCATTGAATCGTTGAACAGAATGGGTTTGATATAGTGTTTCGTACGAATTCTACTTCCCGAACCCGGACCAGCCCGAACTGAAAAGGCAGAGCGCAAATAATGCAAATGGCACAAATTTACACAAATCGAAGAGGACGATTTGTCGGTATAAAAACTGATATTTATTAGATTATTGCAGCACTTTAAATAACTGACAGTTTGATAGGCTGTTAAATATTATGCAAAAAAAATTACACCAAATTGAGAGAGAAGATACTAACGATTGCCGGCTACAGATCCTCCCGGCTGTGCTAAAATATCAATTTCAAGAATTGCTTCTTATTATACAAGTAAAACTATTTTCAAAATTATGTTGTAGAACATAGAACTAATTGTACAGAATATCAAAAACAAGTGTTTACTTTACACTTGTTTTAATGAAGTCGTTATTTTCTTTCAATTACGCAACATAAAATAATACTTTTCAACCAGTTAAAACACAAAATAAAAATTTTTAATTTATTCGATTCTTTAAATGACTGCTTCATTTTACCTAAACAAAGATACATTTCTCGTTGCTGTTGACTGTATAATTATGGGTTTTCGTGATAACGATTTACATATTCTGATAGCTCGCCGGCCTTTTGAGCCGTTAAAAGGGGGATGGTCGCTCATGGGCGGCTTTGTGAATGCTCAGGAAAACATTCAGGAATCAGCCAAAAGGGTTGTTGGGGAATATACCGGGATTAATGATATTTACCTGGAACAGGTGGGTGCTTACGGCGAAATAGACCGGGACGTGGAACGTGTTATCTCCGTGGTGTATTATGCCCTGGTCGATATAGAAAAATTTGATACCTCCCTGGCCGAGAAATATGATGCCCGCTGGATCAGAATTACTCAATTGCCGGAACTGGTTTTCGACCATAACAAGATGGTGAGAGATACCATTAAGTTATTGCAACAACGGGCATCGGTAAAACCGATCGGGTTTAATTTACTGGGCGACCAGTTTACTTTACCGACGTTGCAAAGCCTGTACGAATCGATCTATCAGGAACCCATAGACAAACGCAACTTCCGGAAGAAATTGCTCACCATGGATATCCTGGAAAAGCTGGAAGAAAAAGATAAAAACACATCAAAAAAAGGAGCCTTTTATTATAAATACAACAAAGAAAAATACGATCAGTTGATTCAACAAGGGTTACATTTTTCATTGTAATTTCTTTATCTTTTTAAGTGTAAATTATACACGTATTATTCAAACTAAAGCCCAAAAATTATGTTAGAACTATTAAAAGCAGAAGTGTTCAAAGCGAATCTGGATTTGGTGAAACATGGATTAGTGTTGTTTACCTGGGGCAATGTCAGCGCCATTGACCGTGCAACCGGATTGGTGGTTATAAAGCCTTCCGGAGTTTCGTACGAAGCAATGAAGGCGGAAGATATGGTGGTGGTTGATCTGGAAGGGAAAGTAGTGGAAGGGGAACTTAAACCTTCGTCCGACACAGCAACCCATCTGGTACTATACAAAGCCTTTAAAAATATCGGGGGAATCGTTCATACACATTCCACGTATGCCACATCGTGGGCACAGGCAGGCAGGGACATTCCCAATATCGGTACCACCCATTCCGATTATTTCAGCGGACCCATTCCTTGTACACGTGATATGACCCAACGGGAGGTGGAAGGTGAATATGAACGGGAAACCGGGAATGTGATTGTTTATTGCTTTAAAGAGCTGAATCCCGACTATATCCCGGGTGTGCTGGTAAGAAATCATGGTCCATTTTCCTGGGGAACAAATGCCTCCGATGCAGTTCATAATGCGGTGGTCATGGAGCAGGTGGCTAAAATGGCTGCCATTGCCCAGGGGATTAACCCTGAGCTGACCATGAACAATCATCTGATAAAAAAACACTTTTACAGGAAACACGGTCCGGGAGCCTATTATGGGCAGTGATCAGTTAACAGTTAGCTGTGACAGTTGACAGTTGACAGTTGACAGTTAAGTTCTTGATTTAATTATTAACAAATACATTTACATGCTACAAAAAACAATGAAGAAACTATTCCTGGCGATTCTGTTGATGGGATCGATAAGTCTTACAGCACAACCCGGCACATCAAAAATTACCATTCATGCCGATCAGGGCAAAACCGTGATTAACAAAGAAATTTACGGACAGTTTGCCGAACATTTGGGGAAATGCATCTACGGAGGCATTTGGGTAGGTGAAAATTCACCCATTCCCAACATAAAAGGATATCGCACCGATGTTTTCAATGCGTTGAAAGAACTGCAAGTACCTGTCTTACGTTGGCCGGGCGGCTGTTTTGCCGATGAGTACCACTGGATGGATGGCATCGGGCCCCGGGAAAAAAGACCTAAAATGGTGAATAACAACTGGGGAGGGGTGGTTGAAGACAATAGCTTCGGCACCAATGAATTCCTGAACCTGTGCGAAATGCTTGGCTGCGAACCTTACCTGAGCGGAAACGTAGGTAGCGGTACGGTGGAAGAGCTGGCTAAATGGGTGGAATATATCACTTCGGATGGAGACAGCCCTATGGCTAAATTGCGCCGCCAAAACGGACGGGAAAAACCCTGGAAATTGAAATACCTGGGAGTAGGAAACGAAAGCTGGGGTTGCGGAGGAAATATGACTCCCGACTATTATTCCGATCTTTTCCGCCGGTATTCGACCTATTGCCGCGAATACGATGGCAACCAGTTGTTCAAAATTGCCAGCGGCGCCAGCGACTATGATTATAAATGGACCGAAACGCTGATGAAAAACGTGGGCGACCGGATGAAAGGCCTTTCATTACATTATTATACCGTGAAAGGTTGGGATGGAAGTAAAGGATCTGCCACAAAATTCGACAAAGCGGATTATTTGTGGACAATGGGAAAATGCCTTGAGATTGAAAATGTGGTAAAAAAGCACATTACCATCATGGATAAATACGATCCGCAGCGCAAAGTGGGTTTACTGGTGGATGAATGGGGCACCTGGTGGGATCAGGAACCTGGTTCACATCCCGGCTTCCTCTATCAACAGAATAGCTTGCGCGATGCGTTTGTCGCTGCATTGACCCTGAACATTTTCAACAAATACACCGAACGGGTGAAAATGGCCAATATCGCCCAGATAGTAAATGTGCTCCAGGCCATGATTCTGACTGACGGTCCGAAAATGGTGCTGACACCTACCTATCATGTATTCAATATGTATAAAGTTCACATGGGGGCTACTTATTTGCCATTGGACATACAATGTGATTCCTTATCGACGGGCGACCGGAAATTTGCTTCTGTAAGCGCTTCGGCTTCGAAAAACGCAAAAGGGCAGATTCACATCACACTGGCGAATATCAATCCGGACAAGGAACAAAAAATAATCCTTGATTTGGCTAATGTAAAAATCTCAAAAGTATCGGGGACTATTCTTACTGCCAAGACCATTGATTCCTACAACACATTCGACCAACCCAATGTGGTGGCTCCGGCAGCTTTCAAAGAGGCTAAAGTAAGCAAAAACGGACTTACGGTAACGATTCCGGCAAAAGCAATTGTTTCTCTCGAATTATTATAAAACAGAAGATCAATATACAATAATCAAATAAAAAAACAATATCATGAATTATAACGATTTTGAAGTATGGTTCGTTACAGGAGCGCAGCTTTTGTACGGAGGTGATGCCGTTGTGGCTGTCGATGCACATTCTACCGAAATGGTCAAAGGATTAAATGCATCGGGAAATTTACCGGTGAATGTCGTTTATAAAGGAACGGCAAATTCAGCCTCTGAAGTGTCTGATATTTTCCGGGCTGCCAATGGCGATACAAAATGTATCGGTGTTATTACCTGGATGCACACTTTTTCGCCTGCCAAGATGTGGATTCACGGCTTAATGGATTTCAAAAAGCCCTTGTTGCACCTTCATACCCAGTACAACGAAGAAATTCCATGGGATACTATGGACATGGATTTCATGAACCTGAACCAGTCTGCCCATGGTGACCGTGAGTTCGGTTTCATTACAAGCCGTCTGCGCAAACCCCGTAAAGTGGTGGTCGGTTACTGGAAAGATAAAAACACCCATGCTAAAATAGCTACCTGGATGCGGGTTTCGGTTGCCTGCGCCGATGCACAGAACATGCGTATCATCCGCTTCGGTGATAACATGAACAATGTGGCTGTGACTGATGGCGATAAAGTAGAAGCAGAAATCCGCCTGGGATACCACGTGGATAATGCCCCGATTGCGAAACTGGTTCCTTTTGTGGAAGCTGTGACAGAAACAGAAATTGATGCATTAATTGCTGAATACGAAAGACTTTATGACTTTGCTCCGGATGCGGCAAAGGGAGGAGCGAATCACCAGTATGTACGTGATGCCGCTGCCCAGGAAATCGGTCTTCGCCGTTTTCTGGAAGAAAAAGGGGCTGTAGCCTTCACTACCAGCTTCGATGAACTGGAAGGCATGAAACAACTCATGGGCTTTGCATCACAACGACTCATGGCCGAAGGTTACGGCTTCGGCGCAGAGGGTGACTGGAAAACAGCTGCCCTGGTACGCACCATGTGGGTAATGGCACAGGGCTTACCCGGCGGATGCTCATTCCTGGAAGATTATACCTTAAACTTCAACGGAGCAAAGAGTTCCATCCTTCAGGCCCACATGCTGGAAGTCAATCCCGAAATTGCAGCCAAAAAGCCTCGCCTTGAAGTACATTACCTGGGTATTGGCGATTCAGGCACCTGCGCCCGCCTGGTATTTACGGCACACGAAGGCGCTGGCATCGCCTGTACCATTGTAGACATGGGCAACCGTTTCCGTATGATTGCCAACACTGTGGAGGTTATCAAGCCAAAAGCATTGCCGAAATTACCGGTTGCAAGTGCGTTATGGATACCGCAACCTAACTTCGAAGTCGGAGCAGGAGCCTGGATTACTGCAGGAGGTACCCACCACTCAAGCTTCTCATTTGCACTGACAACTGAATTTATGGAAGATTATGCTGAAATTGCCGATATTGAATTACTGGTTATCGATAAAGATACCACTATACGCAACTTTAAACAGGATATCCGCAACAACGAAGTGTATTACATGTTGAATAAAGCCCTAAGATAAATAATCAGGAATGAGGAATGAGGAATGAGAGATGAGAGATGAGGAATGAGATGTCAAAGCGAGAATTATTCTCTTTACACCTCTCTCTTCACACCACTGAACTCTCAACTCTTCTTGTTACTCACTACTCACTTCTCATTCCTCATTCCTAACTAAAGATATTATGAGCAAATACGTTATAGGTTTAGACTACGGTAGTGACTCTTGTCGTGCAGTAGTTGTGAATGCAAACACAGGCGAAGAACTGGCTTCAGCCGTAAAATACTATCCTCGTTGGATGGAAGAAAAATACTGCGTCCCATCGGCCAACCAATACCGCCAGCATCCGTTGGATTACGTTGAAGGATTGGAATACACGGTGAAAACCGCTTTATCAAAATGTCCTGCCGGTACAGCAGAAAAGGTAGTGGGCATTGCATTTGATACGACCGGAAGCACTCCGGTTTTTACTGACAAAAACGGAACTCCGCTTTCATTATTACCTGAGTTTGCCGAAAATCCAAACGCTATGTTTGTGTTATGGAAAGACCATACCGCCATTCAGGAGGCCAGGGAAATTAATGAACTTTCCGCTAAATGGGATATCGACTATACTTCGTACGAAGGGGGTATTTATTCTTCGGAATGGTTTTGGGCGAAAGCCTTGCACGTGCTTCGTGCAGACGAGCAAGTACGCGAAGCCGCCTATTCCATCGTTGAGCATTGCGATTGGTTGCCGGCCCTGATTACCGGGACAACAAACCCGGCTACCCTTTGCCGCAGCCGGTGTGCATCAGGACACAAAGCTATGTGGCTTGAGAAATGGGGCGGTTTGCCGTCGGAAGAATTCCTGACTGCTCTTGATCCGTTGTTGGCTGGATACCGGGACCGTCTCTATTCCGAGACTTGCCCAAGCGACAAAAAAGCAGGGGTGTTGACAGAAGAATGGGCAACCCGTCTGGGATTAACCACCCAGGTTGCTGTCGCCGTAGGTGCTTTCGACTGCCATATGGGAGCTGTGGGTGCCGAAGTTACCCCGGGTGCATTGGTACGCGTTATCGGCACTTCCACTTGTGACATCATGGTAGCCAGTTATGAGGAAATGGGGAACAAACTTATTCCGGGTATCTGCGGACAGGTAGACGGTTCGGTTATTCCCGGAATGATCGGGCTGGAAGCAGGCCAGTCAGGATTTGGAGATGTTTATGCCTGGTTTAAAAAGGTGGTTGCCTGGCCGGTTGAAAATATATTAGCAAAAACCAGCTTGATTGATGCTGAAACAAAACAAAAACTGATAGACGAGACATTGGACCAGATTATTCCTGCTTTGTCCTGTGAAGCAGCCAAGGTTCCGGTTTCCGAATCAACTATTCTGGCTACAGACTGGATGAATGGCCGTCGCACCCCCGATGCAAACCAGTTGGTGAAAGGCTCGATTACGGGCCTTAACCTGGGCAGTTCTGCTCCGCTTATTTTCCGTGCCTTGGTTGAAGCAACCGCTTACGGTTCGAAAGCTATCGTTGACCGCTTTATCGAGAACGGTGTTGAAATCAAAGAAATCATTGGGATCGGAGGTATTGCTTTGAAATCACCTTTCGTTATGCAAACACTTGCCGATATATTGAATATGCCGATCAAAGTGGCAAAGGCCGAGCAAGCCTGTGCATTTGGGGCATCTATGTTTGCTGCAGTGGCAGCGGGTGTTTACAACAAAGTAGAAGATGCCCAGGCTGCTATGGGGATGGGCTTTGCTTCAGAGTATTATCCAAACAAAGAGAACGTTGCAGCGTATCGCGAATTGTATAAAAATTACGTAAAACTGGGTCAATTTACCGAAAAGGAATTATTCTCTTAAATCTAATAAAAATCAAAAAATAATGAATTGGAGTTCACATGAATTTATTTGGCTCGACTGGGTGATTATTGCAGTTGGGATTATAGCTGTATCATGGGCTGTATGGCGTTCGGTACAAAAGCACAAACGAATGCAACAGGGTGCCGACAGCGAAGATTTCCTGTTCGGTAAAGGCGAGCCCTGGTATATCATTGGTGCGGCTATTTTTGCTGCAAACATTGGCTCGGAGCACCTTGTAGGGCTTGCCGGTACCGGCGCAAAGGCAGGTGTAGGCATGGCACACTGGGAGATGCAAGGTTGGATGATTCTTATCCTGGGCTGGCTCTTTGTTCCGTTCTATCAACTTATGAACAATAAATTGGGAAAAATCATCACCATGCCCGACTTTCTCAAAAATCGTTACACCCCTCGTACCGGTTCGTGGTTGTCTATCATTACACTTATAGCCTACGTGCTGACCAAAGTGAGTGTAACCGCATTTACCGGAGGGATCTTCCTGGAGAGTCTTCTTGGCTTGCCGTTCTGGTACGGGGCTATTGGGTTGATCGTTATAACGGGTCTTTTTACTGTTTTTGGCGGCATGAAGGGGGTTATGACTCTATCGGCCATTCAAACGCCTATACTTATCATTGGTTCTTTTCTTGTGCTTTTCCTTGGATTGTCAGCACTCGGAGGCGGCAACATCGGTCACGGATGGACTGCTATGCTTGACTATTCAAAATCGCTGAGCGTTGGAGCCGACGGCGTAGCACACGGAACAAACCACATGTTCCACTTCGAGACGGGTGATCCGTTATATGACGACTATCCCGGTTTTTGGGTATTTATCGGAGCTACCATTATCGGCTTTTGGTATTGGGCTACCGACCAACACATCGTTCAACGTGTGCTCGGACAAACAAAAGGCGAACCCAGCGACGTCGTGATGAAGCGTGCGCGCAGAGGTACTATCGCTGCCGGTTATTTCAAGATATTACCTGTATTCATGTTCCTGATACCCGGTATGATAGCCGCTGCATTGGCAGCACGTCCGGGCAGTGGATTTACGTTAACGAACCCGGATACCGCCTTTGGCTCCATGGTTAAGTTTGTATTGCCCGCCGGAGTGAAAGGTATTGTTACCATCGGCTTTATATCCGCCTTGGTTGCTTCGTTGGCGGCATTTTTCAACTCCTGTGCTACGCTGTTTACTGAAGACTTTTATAAGCCCATGTTCAAAGGCAAAAGTGAAGCCAGATACGTGTTAGTAGGCCGTATTGCAACAATTGTAGTTGTACTGCTTGGTATTGGATGGATACCGGTCATGATGAGCCTCGGCAGCCTTTACTCCTACCTGCAAGGCATTCAATCACTGCTCGCTCCTGCCATGGTGGCCGTATTTGTACTGGGTATATTTTCCAAAAGAATTACGCCTAAGGCAGGTGAAGCCGGTTTAATAATAGGATTTCTTATTGGTATGGCACGCTTGCTGACC